>CAYGUZ010000008.1:0-15291 GCA_964353215.1 uncultured Flavobacteriaceae bacterium | reverse complement strand
GACGGCGAAAGCTTAATGTTTATGGTGACGGATGAACTTAGGGTAGGACTTTTAACCGATCATATTGCGGTAAAAGATGTGGCACAAGCAATTACCACCAAATTGATTCAAGAAAAGGTGGCAACCATGGCCAAATCTTTACAGATGGATTTTGGTATCCGTAGACCAAAAATAGCTCTGTTAGGCATTAATCCACATAGCGGTGATAACGGCACTATTGGTGAAGAAGATGAAAAAATTATGAAGCCGATTATTGAAAAATTATTCAATGACGGGCATTTAGTGTACGGGCCTTATTCGGCAGATAGTTTTTTTGGATCTAACGGACACGAAAAATTCGATGCGATACTGGCGGCATACCATGATCAAGGTTTGATACCTTTTAAAACACTTTCATTCGGTAAGGGGGTTAATTTTACAGCGGGCCTCAGCAAAGTAAGAACTTCGCCAGATCACGGCACGGCCTATGAAATAGCTGGAAAAGGCATAGCTGATGAAAGCTCTTTTAAAGAAGCGGTGTTTGCAGCGATACGCATTTTTAGAAATAGAAATGAGTATGCCGAGCTTACTAAAAATCCACTAAAAAAACAAAGAGTAAAGCGTTCTGCCTAGCGGCAACGGATATTTTTAGTTAAAGATTGGCTTTTTGTAAATAAATACTATCTTTGCACCCTCCTTAAGGGCTGGTACACAAACCATACGCGTAAAAATGAAGAAGTTGAAGGGGTTTTTTATTCCTTTCTCAGGATTGAAGTTAGGAAAACACGAGTTTGAGTACACAATTGATAATACGTTCTTTGAATCTTTTGGTTATGAAGAGTTTAAGTCATCTTCAATTAACATAAAAGCTATTCTTGATAAGATGAACACGATGATGGAATTGGATATCATCGCGTCGGGCAGTGTTAATGTGAATTGTGATCTTACCAGCGAACCATACGATCAAGAAATCGAATCAGATTTGCAATTGGTCGTGAAGTTCGGGGAAGAATATAATGATGAAGACGATGAGATTTTGATTCTACCTCATGGAGAATACCAAATCAACATTGCACAGTATGTCTATGAAATGCTGGTTTTGGCGGTTCCACAAAAAAGAGTGCACCCCGGGGTACTTGACGGAACATTAAAATCTGAGGTTTTAGATAAGCTAGAAGAATTACAACCAAAAGAGATACAAGAAAATAAAGAAGATACAGACCCGAGGTGGGACGGACTAAAAAAATTATTAACGGATAAATAGGCAACAATGGCACATCCTAAAAGAAAAATATCAAGAACAAGAAGAGACAAAAGACGTACGCATTATAAAGCGGTCGCACCGACAATTGCGAAGGACTCTTCAACAGGAGAAATGCACCTATACCACAGAGCTCACTGGCACGAAGGTAAATTATACTATAGAGGGCAAATACTTATAGATAAAACAGAGGAAGAAACTGCTGCATAAGTAAACCCTATTCTTAAAAATAGCGACTCCCGATGTAATTATCGGGAGTTTTTTTATGGAACCACCTCAATTTTAAAAACGAATGATTTTAAAGCGAAAAGTCGTAAAAAATCACTATTTTTCACCACTTTTTGGTCTATTTTCATCTTTTTTTGACAAAAACGGACACTAGCATGACAAAAAAAACAGCAGCAATAACAGCTGTAGGAGCTTATCTCCCAGACTTCATCTTAACCAATCAGCTCTTGGAAACCATGGTAGATACCAACGATGAATGGATTACCAGTAGGACCGGAATCAAGGAAAGAAGAATACTCAAAAAAGAAGGTGAAGGAACATCGTACTTGGCTATAAAAGCAGCAGAAGACCTTTTGCAAAAGCAAGATCTTGACCCTTTAGAAATTGACTTGGTTTTGGTAGCGACAGCCACCCCTGATATGTTGGTGGCCTCAACAGCGGCATATGTAGCTTCCCAAATTGGTGCAACTAATGCCTTCTCTTATGACCTGTCGGCCGCCTGCTCAAGTTTCTTGTACGGAATGTCGACAGCATCTAGCTATATAGAATCAGGCAGGTATAAAAAAGTATTATTGATAGGAGCCGATAAGATGTCTTCTATTATAGATTACACAGACAGAACTACATGTATCATTTTCGGAGACGGGGCAGGAGCCGTTCTTTTTGAACCTAATGAAGAAGGACTGGGATTGCAAGACGAATATTTGAGGTCTGATGGTGTAGGACGTAATTTTTTAAAGATGGATGCAGGAGGTTCAATTTTGCCCGCATCAGAAGAAACCTTGAAAAACCGACAACATTACGTCTTTCAAGACGGCAAGTCGGTATTTAAATTTGCCGTTTCTAACATGGCAGACGTATCTGGCAAAATTATGGAACGTAACAATTTATCCCATGATGATGTGCAATGGTTGGTTCCGCACCAAGCCAATAAAAGAATTATAGACGCTACCGCTAGACGTATGGGGGTAGAAGATAGCAAGGTAATGATGAATATTCATCGTTATGGCAATACAACCTCGGCAACATTGCCGTTACTTTTGGCTGATTATGAAAGTCAATTAAATAAAGGAGACAATCTAGTTTTTGCTGCTTTTGGTGGCGGATTTACCTGGGGGTCTATTTATTTAAAATGGGCATATTAACTAACTAGAATAACTAAATCAAATTCAATGGATATTAAAGAAATTCAAAGCTTGATCAAGTTTGTTGCCAAATCTGGCGCAAGTGAAGTGAAGTTGGAAATGGAAGATATCAAGATTACCATTCGTACCGGTGATCAGTCAAGTTCTCCAGAGACAACTATAGTGCAACAAATACCTATGGCTCAGGCTCCGGTAGCTGCTGCTCCGCAAGCTCCGGCTGCACCCGAAGCCACACCGGCCGCTCAAGCTGATTCTGCCTCTGATGATTCAAAATATATTACAATAAAGTCGCCAATTATAGGTACTTTCTACAGAAAGCCGGCACCTGACAAACCTAACTTTGTTGAGGTCGGCAAAGAGATACAACAAGGTGATGTACTTTGTGTAATCGAAGCGATGAAACTTTTTAACGATATCGAATCTGAAGTTTCAGGAAAAATCGTCAAAATATTAGTTGATGATTCTTCTCCGGTAGAGTTTGACCAACCTTTATTTTTGGTTGACCCATCCTAATTTTAAGTTTAGAAGTTTGAAGTTTAAAGTTTAAAGCAAACGCTTTCAAACAAATAAACTACTAAACGGTAAACTCTTAAACTAAAAGAATATGTTCAAAAAAATATTGATTGCCAATAGGGGGGAAATCGCGCTTCGTGTAATACGAACTTGTAAAGAAATGGGCATCAAAACGGTGGCTGTTTATTCAAAGGCCGATGAAGAAAGTTTACATGTGCGTTTTGCCGATGAAGCAGTTTGCATCGGTCCTGCCCCAAGTAGCGAATCCTATTTAAAAATACCAAATATTATTGCAGCGGCTGAAATTACAAATGCAGACGCAATACATCCAGGATACGGATTTCTTTCTGAGAATTCGAAGTTTTCAAAGATCTGTGCAGAACACGATATAAAATTTATCGGTGCTTCTGGTGATCAGATAGACCGAATGGGAGACAAGGCTACGGCTAAGGAAACGATGAAACAAGCAGGGGTGCCATGTGTACCTGGCTCAGACGGATTGCTTAAAGATGTGGCAGACGCAAAGAAGACGGCCAAGAAAATGGGCTATCCTGTAATGATTAAAGCCACCGCAGGTGGTGGCGGTAAAGGTATGCGTGCAGTTTGGAGTGAAGATGAAATGGAGGAATTATATAATAGTGCCGTACAAGAAGCTTCCGCAGCTTTTGGTAATGGCGCCATGTATATGGAAAAGCTAATTGAAGAGCCTCGACACATCGAAATTCAGATAGTTGGTGACCAGTACGGTAAGGCATGTCACCTTTCTGAGAGGGACTGTTCGGTACAAAGAAGACACCAAAAGCTTACCGAAGAAACCCCGTCTCCTTTTATGACCGACAAGTTAAGGGATGAAATGGGTAAAGCAGCTGTTAAAGCAGCTGAATATATTAAGTACGAGGGAGCTGGAACAGTAGAATTTTTGGTAGACAAGCACCGAAATTTCTATTTCATGGAGATGAATACACGTATTCAGGTAGAGCATCCGATTACAGAACAGGTTGTTGATTACGATTTAATACGTGAGCAGATTTTAGTGGCCTGTGGTGTGCCAATTTCAGGAAAGAATTATTATCCGAAACTGCATTCGATAGAATGCAGGATCAATGCGGAGGATCCCTATAACAACTTTAGACCTTCACCAGGCAAGATTACTACATTACATACCCCAGGGGGCCATGGTATTCGTTTAGACACACATGTTTATAGCGGCTATATTATTCCACCAAACTATGATTCTATGGTGGCAAAATTGATTACTACGGCACAGACTCGTGAAGAGGCTATCAATAAAATGCGCCGTGCTTTAGATGAATTTGTAATTGAAGGAGTTAAGACGACCATACCCTTTCATAGACAGTTAATGGATGAACCAGATTATTTGGCAGGTAATTATACTACCAAATTCATGGAAGATTTTGAAATGGATGAAAAATATGACTATTAAAACAAACCCCGATTTTTCGGGGTTTTTGCTTTTATGGAATTAAGTTATTGGGAATATAAGACATGGCTTTCGAACATAGATTTTACTATTGTGGGCAGCGGTATCGTTGGCCTTACGACTGCGATTCATCTTAAAGATCGTTTTCCTAAAGCGAAGGTTCTTATCTTAGAAAGAGGGATGTTACCCCAAGGCGCAAGCACAAAAAATGCAGGATTTGCCTGCTTCGGCAGTGCTTCTGAATTGCTCTCAGACGTAAAGACACATTCAGAAGATGAGGTGCTTCAACTGGCAAAACAACGTTGTGTAGGCATACAGAAACTTCGAGAATTAGTAGGCGATAAGGCAATGCATTTGAAACAAAATGGAGGGCATGAACTTTATTTGCAAAAAGACGTTGAACAATTTGAAGAATGTAGAGAAAAACTATCGTACCTAAACAAGCTTTTACTGCCAGTTTTCAATGAAGGAGCTTTTGAGCTACATACAAATACCTATAATTTTGAAGGAATTATACCTTCTTATATTACACAAAAGTTCGAAGGTCAAATAGATACGGGAAGTATGATGACAGCACTTCTTCGTATTGCCAATAAAGAGGGTATTCTTATTCTGAATTCGGTAAACGTTGAGGACTTTTTTGAAAAAGAAGATAACGTTTCTATAAAAACAAGTCAGTTTGAATTTTGTACTCAAAAACTCCTAATTACTACAAATGGTTTTGCTTCACAGCTATTAAATGAAAATGTAAAGCCAGCAAGGGCACAGGTATTAATTACCAAACCAATTTCTAATCTAAAGATAAAAGGCACCTTTCATTTTGATGAAGGCTATTATTATTTTAGAAATATCGACAATAGAATCTTGTTCGGGGGTGGTCGAAACTTAGATTTTGACGCTGAAGAAACGACTACATTTGGCAGAACAAAATTGGTACAAGAGCAATTGGAGAAGTTTCTAAAAACGGTTATACTACCCAACTCCGTTTTTGAAATAGAACAACGATGGAGCGGAATAATGGGTGTAGGAAACAAAAAGAAACCAATTATCAAGCAGGTATCGAACAACGTCTTCTGCGGAGTGCGTTTAGGCGGTATGGGTATCGCCATTGGAAGTTTAGTAGGAAAACAATTAGCGGCACTGGTCTAAATGAAAGAACGGGCATATCAATTTTGTGAACAGTATATCTTAGCAAGGCTTCAACGTATAAAAAAGAATATTCATCAAGTTCAAAATTCTTTAGGTTCAGAAACCAAAAGTAGCGCAGGGGATAAACACGAAACAGGTCGTGCAATGCTTCAATTGGAACGTGAAAAATTAGGGCAACAACTTTTAGAGGCTGAAAAAACGCTAGAAGTACTTAAAAAAGTAACTATAGTAAAGTTTTCATCAGCAATCTCTTTAGGTAGCTTGATAAGTACCACAAATGGCACGTATTATATTGCAATTTCTGCAGGTAAGTTTGAAAACGACGGTGATGTTATTTACTGTATTTCCGCCAATACCCCAATCGGGAAACTGTTAATGGGAAAACCGGTAGGAGCGACGTTCCAATTTAATGAAATCGAACATAAAATACTGGAAGTCAATTAGTAATGACCTTCCCCTTTTAACTATTTCTTAAAATTTTATTTACTGTTGTTCACTATCTTTAAGAGGTTAACCAAAAAATAAATAATCATGACAACTAAAGAAGTAGCGGATAAGTTTGTAAACTTATGTAAAGAAGGAAAATATGATGAGGCATACCGAATGTATGCCGATAATGCCGTAAGTGAAGAAATGCCTGGAGTACCCAACAATGTAACCAAGGGCAAGGCAAATATCTTGAAAGAATTTAAGCAATGGGAAGAGAGTATAGAAGAAATGCACGGTGGTTCTGTAGGTGAGCCAATGGTTGCGGGCAACCATTTTGTGGTTCCGATGTCAATGGATGCCACTTTTAAGGATAAGGGTAGGCAACAAATGGATGAGCTATGCGTATATCAAGTAGAAAACGATCAGATTACTAGGGCTACTTATCATTACCAATTACCTGATATGGGTCAGGTAATGTAAATCAACTAATCTAGGTTTGGCTTTTTGCGAGTTAATTTTTTTGAAGCAGCGGCCTTTTTAGATTTTAACCGTTTTTCGATAGAAGATTTAGAAGGCTTTGTAGGTTTCCTTTTTTTAGGAATGTGCAAAGCCCTTTTTAGTACATCCAAAAAACGTTTTACTACAAGGTCTTTGTTTTTATGCTGACTTCTAGCCTCGTCACATTGCAGAATTAAAAGATTTTCCTTTGTCAACCGGGTATTCAGCTTTAAAAGTAAACGCTCTTTTTCCGCATAGGATAGGCCTTCTGAATCTAAAATGGCAAAACTAAGTTCGACCTTCGAAGAAACCTTGTTTACATGCTGACCACCGGCACCACTGCTACGAATAGCCTTGAACCTTAACTCTTTTAAAACAATTTCTTTTTTCAAAACGCAGCTTTACGCGAATATACGAAAGCAGGTTATTTTTTATAGTCCAAGACCATTAGATGGCAATACGATTTGTTTTGGCATTGCAACTATCGTTTAACCGTTGTACTGCATAGCTTGCCCTATGGGTAAGGTAATAACGATTGGTTTAGGTCAAACACGAAGAGAAAATTATCAATAGGTAAAGCAGCGAAATAAAAAAGCTACTTTTTAGTATTTATTCTTCGGTTCACCAATTGGAGTGAAACATTAAGATATACTCTGGCATGTATTTTAAGTGCGTTGGGGTTAGTAAAAAATACGGTTTGGCTATTTTCGGCTACCCCCTCTATTACATAATATCCTCCCTTAAAATGATTGTTTACTACGTAAACCTCAAATCCGGATTCTTTTGAAATTTCAAATTCATGAGGATAAATAAGAATGGAGGCATCTACCTCTGTATACTCTTTTAATAAAGAAATAGGCAGTTGATTTACTTGGCCGAAAAGCGAAGCAACGTATTTTTCCTTAGGCTTTTGGTATAGCCCTTCAATGCTATCATAAGCTATTGTTTTACCATCTTTTAAAACTAGCACATCATCTGCGAAAGAAAGTACATCGTTAGGGTCATGCGTCGCATTGAGAACGGTAATGCCTTTTTCTTTTAGATAAGGAAAAAGATTGTGCCTTAGCTGATTCTTTTTAAACTGGTCAATACTGCTAAAGGGCTCATCTAACAATAAGACTTCAGGTTCTTGTGCAAGGGCTCTGGCCAGGGCAACGCGCTGCTGTTGGCCGCCACTTAGGTTTTTAACTTTAACCTCTGCAAAGTCTACCAGTTCTATCACTTCTAACAGCTCGGTTATTCTTCTTGCATGGTTTTCTTGGTCAAAGACAGAAAGAAATTCGCCAATATTTTCAGCTACGGTAGTATATGGCATTAAATCAAAGTCTTGGGCCACATACCTCATGTTTTTTTCTCCGGGAATTAAGTTAAAACTAGGGCCCAAAACTTGCCGTTTACCCCAAAAAATCTCACCAGAATCTAAATCAAGTAAGCCATAAATAGCCTTGAGGAGAGTGCTTTTGCCCGACCCGCTTTCGCCCATAATAGATAGGTGTTTCCCTCTTTGAAGGAAAAAAGTCATGTTCTTGAGAATAGGAGTGGCTCCATAAGAAAATGAGATGTTGTTGATGTGAAGCATTTGTCTTAAAAAAAGTAAAATCCGTTTCTTTGGAAACGGATTTCATACAATTATAATGTCGTTTTATTTAGTCTTTAAATTCTTTTAATACGGCTTGATTGGGCAGTTGATCGTAGCCCATATTGAATAGAGTGAAGCCAAAAATATCGGCATATTGTTCAATCGTTTTACTTACAGGAGTACCCGCTCCGTGCCCTGCATTAGTTTCAATACGGATTAAAGTAGGATTAGTGCCCGCCTGTTTTTCTTGCAATTCAGCAGCAAACTTAAAACTATGTGCCGGCACAACGCGGTCATCATGATCACCGGTTGTCACCAAAGTAGCCGGATATTCAACACCCTCTTTTACGTTATGCACAGGGGAGTATCCTTTTAAATATTCGAACATTTCTTGGCTTTCTTCAGCTGTTCCGTAATCATAGGCCCAACCTGCACCTGCGGTGAAGGTGTGGTAGCGCAGCATGTCTAAAACTCCGACTGCTGGTAAGGCTACTTGCATTAGGTCTGGGCGTTGCGTCATCGTGGCACCTACTAAAAGGCCACCGTTAGAACCACCACGAATGGCTAAATATTCTTTAGAAGTATACTTATTGGCTATAAGGTACTCGGCAGCAGCGATAAAATCGTCAAATACGTTTTGTTTTTGTGTTTTTGTACCTGCATCGTGCCATTTTTTACCATATTCACCACCACCTCTAAGGTTTGGTACGGCATAAACACCACCTTGTTCCATCCAAACGGCATTTACAATACTAAAAGAAGGCGTAAGGCTAATATTGAAACCTCCATAACCATATAAAATGGTAGGATTTTTTCCGTTAAGCTCGACACCTTTTTTGTGGGTGATGATCATGGGCACTTTTGTACCATCTTTAGAGTCATAAAAAACTTGGGTAGACTCATAATCAGCAGGATTAAAATCAATTTCTGGTTTCCAGTATTGTGCATATTCACCGGTTTCAACATTGTATTTGTAAGATGAGCCAGGGGTGTTGTAATTGGTAAATGAAAAGTAGAATTCTTTGTCTTCTTTTTTTCCGCCAAATCCGCCAGCACTACCTACCCCTGGTAATTTTACTTCACGCACTAGTTTTCCATCAAAATCGTATTGTAAGACCTTAGAAATGGCATCGACCATATATTCTGTAAAGAAATAACCGCCACCAGAACCTGCAGTTAGTACGTTTTCGGTTTCAGGAATGAAGTCTGACCAGTTTTCTGGGGTGGGGTTTTTAGCATCGGTAACTACGATTTTTTTGTTCGGGGCATCCATATTAGTGACCATAAATAGTTTCGACCCTTCATTTTCGATCACATAGGTGTCTGAATCAGTATGATTTAAAACTGTGATTAAATCGCCATCTGTTTCAAGGTCTTTTAAGAATAATTTATTCCCCGAAGTAGAGGTAGATGCCGTTATCACCAAATAACGCTCATCATCGGTTAGAGACCCGCCCACATAGCGATGTTTTTGTTCAGGAGTACCCCCAAAAATCAATTTGTCATCAGCTTGCGGAGTACCTAATTCATGGTAATACAATTTGTGCTGGTCTGTTTTTGCCGAAAGCTCACTTCCTTTTGGTTTATCGTAGCTAGAATAATAAAAGCCTTTGTTCCCTTTCCAAGAGATTCCACTGAACTTTATATCCACTAAAGTATCTTCTACTTGTTCCTTGGTCTTCGCATCGATAACAATCGCTTTTCTCCAATCGCTGCCGCCTTCAGAAATAAGATAAGTTGCTAGAGAACCGTCTTTGGTAAAGCTAAGCCCTGCCAGTGAGGTGGTACCATCTTCAGAAAAAGTATTCGGGTCAAGAAAGACTTCTTCATTGCCCTTGCCTTGTTTGCGAAAGACTACATACTGATTTTGTAACCCATTATTTTTATAGAAATAGGTGTATTCTCCTTCTTTAAAGGGAGAACCCAACTTTTCATAATTCCATAATTTTTCTAATCTATTTTTTAAATCTTCTCGAAAAGGGATACTATCTAGATAGCTAAAAGTGGTTTTGTTTTGGGTTTTCACCCAAGCTTCAGTCTCTGGACTACGATCATCTTCTAACCAGCGATAAGGGTCTTGTACTTCGGTTCCAAAATAGGTGTCTACGGTATCAACTTTTTGAGTGGTGGGATAGTTCACAACGATAGGGTCTCTCTTTTTTTTAGTTTCACAGGCGGCTAAAACAAGCACTGCCAATAGGAAGTTGATTTTTTTCATTTTTTAGGTGGATTTAACCTTCCGAAAATACCATAAAAGAGTAGAAAGTCTAGTTAAGTCTGGCTTTTGTTAACGTTTTTTAACGAATACCACTTGTCATTACTCCGAAAGCAGTAATCCACTTTCTTATTCTTTTAGATTTCTGCTTTCGCAGGAATGACGAAACTTACACCAACTTATTTTCCACCAAATACTCTGCAATTTGTACTGCATTGGTCGCAGCTCCTTTTCTGAGATTGTCAGATACAATCCACATGTTGAGGGTATTGCGCTGCGTTTCGTCACGGCGTATTCGCCCCACAAAAACATCATCTTTATCATGGGCGTAAATAGGCATGGGGTAGGTATTGGTCGCTGGATTATCCTGTACGGTGACCCCCGGAGTACCGCTCAATAACTGGCGAACTTCGGCCAGGTCAAAATCATTATAAAACTCTACATTTACCGATTCTGAATGCCCACCTGCAGTTGGTATACGCACAGCAGTCGCAGAAACGGAGAAGGTTCTATCATCCAATATTTTTTGCGGCTCGCGAGCGAGTTTCATTTCTTCTTTGGTATAGCCATTTTCTAAAAAGACATCACAATGGGGCAGTGCATTTCTGTTAATGGGGTATGGGTATGCCATTTCACCTTGTACACCTGCCATTTCGTTCTCAAGTTGTTTTACGGCTTTTACGCCGGTACCAGAAACGGATTGATAGGTTGAAATAACCACACGTTTCATCTGATACTTTTTATGCAATGGGTTCAACGCCATGACCAATTGTATGGTAGAACAGTTGGGGTTGGCAATAATTTTATCGGCAACGGTCAATTTGGAAGCATTGATTTCTGGAACCACCAGTTTTTTGGAAGCATCCATACGCCAAGCTGAAGAATTATCTACCACAGTAGTGCCCACTTCGGCGAATTTTGGCGCCCATTCTAAAGAAGTATCGCCTCCAGCGGAGAAGATGGCGATATCAGGTCGTGCATTAACAGCATCATCTAAGCCAATAATAGTATGCTCTTTACCTTTGTACATAAGTTTTTTGCCAACCGAACGTGCTGAGGCTACCAATAACAATTCTGAGATTGGAAAATTACGTTCTGCCAATACTTTTAACATCACCTCGCCAACCATGCCCGTGGCCCCTACAACAGCTACTTTCATTTGCATTTAATTTTGAGCAAACAAAGGTAATTCTGAATTTTAGATTGGCAAGCAAATAAAGAGGAATAATCAAAATACAACAAAATGTTTTATTTATAACAATATTTGTTTTTGCCAAGCCTGGGAAAACCGCGCTATGCACCACACCTATTTAAAGCAGCGTACGGCCACCAAGAACAAGATACATGGAGAAGCTGTTTTGGGTATACCCTCAAAGTTTGTTTATCGTTCTTTGATACGTAACAAGAAGCAGTTGGATAAAGAAGTATCGGCTATCGAATCAAAGATTTTGTCATTGGTAAAAGAGGATCAACAAGAACAATTGACCTTGTTGACTTCCATACCGGGCATAGGGCAAAAGACTGCGTTATTTTTAATAGTGGCAACTGATGGTTTTAGCAAGTTCGAAACGGCATCACAGCTCTGTAGTTATGTTGGTATAGCCCCAACGATACGTGAGTCGGGAAGCAGCGTAAGAGGTCGTGCACGGATAAGTAAGGTCGGTAATGGAAAGCTTCGCAAGCTATTGTTTCTATGTTCTTTTAATGCCTGTAAACACAACAGGGCTTGCAGGGAAGTTTATGAGCGAATCGTGAACAAAGGAAAGAGTAAGAAACTAGCATTGATAGCAGTTGCCAACAAACTGATCAAACAGTCTTTTGCTATTGCAAAATCCAGTAGACCATATGATGAAACTTACGTTTCCATACTGCCAAGATAAATAGAAGATAGATTGAATAAAAAAAGCTCAAAGAATCAAGTTATTGAACCTATGAGCATGGAATAATAATGCCTCAAATTAAGGAAGAATTTGTTTGTTTTTTACCTCAGTTCTTCTTAATGCTCCAAGCATTAGGTCATTTTACCAAAGAGAAGCACATTCACTTGTACGTTAAACGTTGGTTAGAAGCTTCTGTTCAAAAGAAAGATGGTACAATCCATCCACGCATCAAAGGCACGCCACAAGGCGGTGTTATAAGTCCATTACTGGCAAACATCTTCTTACACGTAGTCTTTGATAAATGGATAGAAGCGCATCATCCCGAAGTAAAGTTTGAACGTTATGCAGATGATATTATCATCCATTGCGATAACTTCAAACAAGCGATGCGTACTTTGGAAGCGGTGAAAGCCCGATTTAAGCAATGCAAATTGCAGATAAAAGAAGGCAAAAGCAATATCGTCTATTGCAAACGTAACCAAAAGAAGCATCCTCCCTTTAAGGTTCATTATGTAAGCTTTGATTTTCTAGGGTTTACATTTAAACCCCGAATGGTCAAGGGTTACTTTGGTAATTTTCATTTGGGTTTTACGCCATCAATAAGTCGTAGTAGTCAGAAACGTATCAATCAAACTTTGTTTAAGTTAAAACTACATCGTATGGTTCACTTACGCCTACCCGATTTGGCAGGCATTATAGCTGATAAAGTACGTGGGTGGATTCATTATTACGGTAAAGTTCGGATGAGTGAATTACATTATGTATTCCGTTTCTTGAATATGCGACTGGCAAAATGGGTACGCAACAAATATCGGAGATTTAGGCGTAAACATTGGTTCTATGCTTACAAATGGTTACAGGAAACTGCTAGGCAGTATCCAACTATGTTTGTGCATTGGCAATATGGATTTACGCCTTAGGCTTGTTAAGAAGAGCCGTATGATGGGAGACTATCACGTACGGTTCTGTGAGAGGTTTAGGGGTGAAATTCCCCTTTACCTACTCGACTTTTCTGCATTTCAAATTGGTGAATGTGCGTCAAATCCACCACTTCGTGTAAATCACTTTTAATTAAGATTTCTCAATCTACCAGGGTAAAAGAAAATGACACTGGGGTGATAAGCCATCCTTTTTTTACATCTTTTTCAATGATAAAAATATTATAGTTTAGTAAATCTTGGTGCAAAGTATTTTTTTTATACAAAGAGACTAATGAATCTAATGAAATACTGTTTACCACAGCTTTTGTAGTAACCTTTGAACTAGCCTTACTTTTGACTGGTTTCAGTTCAATATATTCTTGTTCAGAAACAGAAAGTTTTAAAGGCAGTTCAACAGAGTCGCCACCTTGAACATAGAGCGATTTTTTCGAAAGATTAGAAATTCTTGGAAATACTAACAAAAATAGTATTCCGATTGTTGCAAAAATCATTAAACCAAATAGGACTTTTTTAATCATTGTTCAGTTAAATTACATCTTATTCACAATCTAAACCTTTATTCCTAGCTTTATTTGTTGCATCCGACAAATCGCTGAGTTGCTCCTGAGTAAGTTCCTGATGTAGCCCCGACAATGCTAAATTTTCATAATAGGAAAAATCTTCTGACGAATTATCAAATAGTTGTAACCCTTTAGCAATGGGAATAACATACTTATCTCTCATTATTGCATGATGCAAATCATTTGCCTGATTTGTTTCACTAAGATAATTTCTAAAGATATCGATAAAAGAATCGGTTCCATCACCAAATGCGTGTTTTAAAAGTAATGCATGTATACTCTCATGCAGAATCGTCCTTGCTATTTCAATAGGAGCTCGATTAGCGATATAATTCGAATTTAAAATTACTTCGTAATTGTTATTATATAAAAATTTTGTTTCTCCCGTTTTGGTACCTAATAGTTTTTTTTCACTATATGTTAGAAAATAGGAACTATAGTTAAGGTCATCATTAAATGCTATATAAGTATTTTGAATTATTCCATGTTCCATTAGATTACTTTGTTGTAATTTATCATATACACATTTAGCCTTTCCAGTAAGTTTATTGGTAATTTTATCTTCCTCATTAATTGGAATAAGCATTTCATCTTCTGGGCAATCATCGTTTTTTCCTGTAATATTTCTTTTAAGAGCACCATCTGTTCCAGAAGTTCCAAAACTACCTTCACCAACCTCTACAGAACCAACCGTATCAGGAGCAAAGGCAACTGGGTGATAAGTGAAAGTGGTGCCAGGGTCATGGTCTGTTCCACCACCGCCAGAACCTCCACTACCATTACCACTACCTCCACTTCCTTCGTCTCCCGAACCATCGCCGCTATAGCAAGGTTCTGGCTCAAAGTCGTTCTTTCCGTAAATCTGGTCGATTCCTTCGAATGAACTTATCTTAAAGGTACTCAATACACCTTTGAAAGGAGCATCCTGCCTTTTGGAGGTAAAATAAGTAGGTGCATATGCTTCATCCACTTCATATTTTATGATAAATGGATTTTTAATCTCACCATTGGCAGTTTGTTTAGCAATTACATTATAAAATATATTGTAAGGCGCATCTGGAACAAACATCCTAATTGAGTAGGTAATGTTTCCGATGGAATCTTTTACTGATAAAACTCTAGATTCATCAAGGGTAATTGATTCTCCATCGGTTTTTGAAGTCCAGTTCAATCCAGATTTACTTGTCGTGACTTGAATTTTATCCGCTAATTTTGGCAGTTCATCAATTGTGGAAGATGTAACATTAATAGTCTGTAGGGAGGTTTCGGCTATATCGTCTATTTCGATTGTCTCTGGATCTTCACAGGCAAATAGCATAATGAGGGCAACTATAGTAAATAATATTGTAAATCTGTTTGTTTTCATACCGTTGTTTGTTTAAAGTTAGTAAATGTTTGTTTATGGTCAATATAAACCATAACGCCGCGCTATGTGGAGTCCGGCGAATTTTATGGAAATATAGTGAAAACCTG
>CAYGUZ010000007.1:12875-16079 GCA_964353215.1 uncultured Flavobacteriaceae bacterium | reverse complement strand
TTTTGATATAATATAAAGTTATGAGCGGAACATTAAATAAGGTGATGCTAATCGGGCATCTAGGTGATGAAGTGAAAATGCATTATTTTGAAGGCGGAGGATGCATTGGACGTTTTCCTATTGCTACCAATGAAACCTATACCAACAAACAAACTGGTGAAAAAGTGACCAATACAGATTGGCACAATGTTGTTGTTCGCAATAAGGCTGCTGAGATATGTGAAAAATACCTGAGCAAAGGCGATAAAGTATATGTCGAGGGGCGTTTAAAAAATAGACAATGGCAAGGTGAAGATGGCAATACCCGATATACTACCGAAGTACATGTTCAAGATTTTACGTTTTTGACCACAAAAAATGAAAGCGGAACTTCTGCACAACAATCACCACAGAATGCTAATGTTCAACCTTCTACTTCAAACACTCCCGCGAGCGCCGCTGCACCGGTTCAGAATGTTGAAGAAGACGATGATCTGCCATTCTAGATACTAAAATTGTAATTATTGGATCCTGATTCCCACTGTTTACTAGTATTGTTTCTTTCTTTTAATGGAGTCTTTGTGGCGAAGGTAGTTGTACTGGTGCTGCTTTTAATCTGTTCTGCCTTAATTTCTGGGGCAGAGGTGGCTTTGTTCGGGCTATCGCAAACAGATTTAAATGCAATTGAGGAAGAAAGTACTTCTCGGGGAAAATTGATTATCAAACTCTTGGACCGACCTAAAAAGTTGTTGGCCACTATTTTAATAGCGAACAATGCCATTAACATTGGTATTGTGCTATTGTTCAGCGCTATTGGTAACACTTTATTTTCAGAAATAGACCAAGTTTTGTTCGAGGTAATTTCGGTTCGGTTTATTTTAGAGGTAATAGTAGCTACATTTTTAATTTTAATGTTCGGGGAGATTCTTCCAAAGATTTACGCCAATAGAAATAAAATTCAGTTTTCTAGTTTTATGGCCATACCGCTTAAGGTTTTAGATTTTGTACTTACACCTTTAAGTATGCCCATGCGTTCTGCGACCTTATTTCTTCAAGAAAAATTGGGGAAACAAAAGTCAAATCTTAGCGTAAATCATCTCTCTCAAGCTTTAGAGCTTACTTCTGAGGGTGATACCACAAAAGAAGAACAAAAAATATTGGAGGGTATTGTTTCATTTGGCAATACGGATACCAAACAGGTAATGCGACCGCGCATAGATATTTTTGCCTTAAATGAAGAGATGAAATTTCTTGAGGTAATACAAGAAATAAAGAAAAATGGATATTCAAGAATTCCTGTGTTTGCCGATAACATGGATAATGTTCTGGGTGTATTATATGTAAAAGACTTGCTCCCTTATATTGAAAGAAAGACTTTTAATTGGATGTCTTTGATTCGAGAGCCCTACTTTGTTCCTGAGAATAAAAAGTTGGATGATCTTTTGTTAGAATTTCAAGAACAAAAAAAACATTTGGCCGTGGTAGTAGATGAATATGGAGGAACCTCAGGTATTGTTACCTTAGAAGACATTATTGAAGAGATAGTTGGTGATATTAGTGATGAGTTCGATGACGAAGACTTGATATTCTCTAAATTGGATGACCATACGTATGTTTTTGAGGGAAAAACAACACTAAAAGATTTTTATCGAGTTGTTAAAATTGAAAATGAAGAAGAATTTGAACTAAAAAAAGGAGAGTCGGAAACTATTGCCGGTTTTGTTCTAGAAATTTCTGGAAGTTTTCCGAAAAGGGGCGAGAAAGTGCTATTTAACGACTATCAGTTTATAGTTGAAAGCATGGACAAAAAAAGACTAAAACAAATTAAAGTAGCCTTACCACATGAGAAATAGAATTTCAATCGTACTAACGGTGATTGTATTACTTGTGAGCTGCAAAGATGAGGTGTTGCCCAAGCCCAAGGCCATGCTTCGATTAGATTTTCCTAAAGCGGAGTATATAGATTTTATCAGCGATTGTAACTATAGATTAGAGCTAAATGCGATAGCCAATGTAAAACATAAATCAGACTGTTCTATGGTAATTGATTACCCGAATATAAAAGGCTCGGTTTATATTACCTACAAAGAAGTTGGCGATGATTTGAATACCCTTCTCAGGGATACTCAAAAACTATCTTACGAGCATGCGGTCAAGGCCGACAACATAGTTGAACAACCTTTTGTAAATCCTGAAAAAAAGGCATACGGCATGTTCTATGAAGTTACTGGAAATGCTGCTTCTCAGGCACAATTTTATGTGACCGATAGTATTAATCATTTTGTGACAGGGTCACTCTATTTTTATGCGAAGCCGAATTACGATTCTATTTATCCGGCGGCCGATTACTTGCAAAAAGATATCCGAAGAATTATGGAAAGTATGGAGTGGAAAGACTAAGTCAATCTTTATTTAGCAAGACTTCTGCCCTTCTAATACTAGAATTTATCTGCTCTTTAAGGGCCTTAAGTTTTTCTTCTTCTTCATTAAGCCATTCTTGTTTTTCTGGTGAAAGGGCCTTGCCTTCTAAGATTTCGTCTGAATTAAAGCGGTTGCCGAAGCCCATCATCCAATCCATCATTGATTTGTTGGCTTCCTGTAAATCTTTCATGGCGACTTCATATTGTTTACCAGTGACTGTAGTATCAACTTTGGCCTTTAGTTCTGCAACCAGTTTTGCCAATGTTCCCATTTTTGGCATGACTTCGTCATGAATCATCATTACCTCTTCCATCTGGGTAGTTTCTTTTTCTACTTTTTTCTCTTGCTTGCAAGATGCGGCTATTAATAAAATAAGTAATACAACTATTTTGATTTTCATGTGTAATGATTTTATACTAACAAAATTAATGAACATAGTGCGAACACTCTCGAATAAAAGCGGACTTTTGTGGCTTACTTAAAAGAGGATAAAAAGTGCGGAGCAATAAATGGTTCTATCTTATAATTTTATCGGTAATATGGGGTACTTCTTATATTTTGATTAAAAAGGGATTAGTTGGGTTCACAGCGATTCAGCTTGGTGCGGTACGTATCGTAATTGCCGGTTTGTTCCTTTTTTTAATAGGTTTTAGATCCTTAAAAACTATTTCTAGAGAAGAATGGAAATGGGTTGCTGTTTCTGGGTTTATAGGAAGCTTTTTTCCGATGTTCTTATTTGCTTTTGCCGAAACCGAAATCGATAGTAGCATAGCATCGGTTTTAAATTCTTTGGTGCCTTTGTTC
>CAYGUZ010000007.1:0-12865 GCA_964353215.1 uncultured Flavobacteriaceae bacterium | reverse complement strand
TTTGTTCACCTTGTTTTTAGGATTGCTTGTTTTCGGTGTTTCCTTTACTAAAAATCAGTTTTTAGGGGTTCTCGTCGGTCTTATTGGGGCAGGATTTTTAATACTCTTCGGTCAAAATGTTAATCCAAATCAAAACTATTGGTATGCAGGCCTTGTGATTATAGCAGCGATTGGGTATGCGGGTAACGCCAATATTATTAAAAGCA
This sequence comes from uncultured Flavobacteriaceae bacterium, assembly GCA_964353215.1. Classification (GTDB taxonomy): domain Bacteria; phylum Bacteroidota; class Bacteroidia; order Flavobacteriales; family Flavobacteriaceae; genus Croceitalea. The sequence continues at coordinate 12,659 of CAYGUZ010000007.1, read as the reverse complement.
AATTACAGAACGTTTCTCCGATGGCCATTGCAGTTGGTAATTTTGCAACAATCATTGTACCTGCACTTGTAATACTTCCGTTGTCAGGGTTCTTCGCTAATGAGGTAACTTCTGGTAAGTTCTTTTGGAGTTCTTTGGGCTATGTAATCGTTCTTTGCGCAATAGGCACTTGTGTCGCTAAAATTATGTTCAATAAATTGATACAGTTGTCATCAGCTGTGTTTTCGGTTTCAGTGACATATTTAATACCTATTGTCGGTATTTTCTGGGGATTGTTGGATGGAGAGAATTTTAGTCTAAAGCAATTTTTTGCTACACTTTTGATTTTGTTGGGGGTATATCTCGTAAACAAAAAAAAGACGCCAAAAAAGGCGTCTTAATATCAATTTGAAGTAATTTGATTTATTCAAAGTCAGCTTCTGAAATTCCAGTGTTGATTACTGCTTCCAATAATTTTATTTCTACCTCTTGAGGCCCAAAGTTTTGCGTTTTTATAGATGGAAACTTAATGCCGTCAACTTCTTGATAATCTTTGAGCATAGAAGACTGGTTTTGAGTTTGGCCGTTCATCGTAACAACAGACGTTTCTTTTACTTTAAGGCCAGTTTCTACATCATAAAAGAAAGAAGATTGCATTACTTTACCTGCAACATCTATTTTGTATGCTTCTTTGCCGTCAACACTTTCAATACCCGCTAATTTTGCTATACCGTTCGCTAAAAAGGCTTGTTCTGGAAAAATACCCAAAACACTCATCATATCTTCTTTCATGTCTGCTGGCAACGGCATTTTGTTGGTGCCCTGCTTCATGTAAAGTTCATCGCCTTTGGCTACAACTCCCATCATGGCGTTATCGTTCATAAAGGTGGTTTGGGCAAATTTATCGGCCGTTCTTTTTTCCTCGATTTTTATTTTGCTCCCCATTGCTTCACCTTCATAGACTAATTTTAAAGAACTTATTGCATTTACTTTGTCTGCACCACCTATTGCCTCTATATACTTTTTAAGTATGCTATTTGCGGTAACACCATCAGGAACGGCGGCATCATAAACGGGTTTCTCGGTTTTTTCAGCAGTTTTATCAAAGTAAAGCACAGGCACTGCTTTACCATTAAAATTTACTTTTTCTAAATTCTCTAGTACTTCGCTACCTTTTCCGGTGACTACAACTCTTGCATTCTCTGAAGAAAAATATTTTTTTGAAGCCTTTTGAACATCGTCAATACTAACGGCATTGATGCGCTCTAAATACGTTTTGTAAAAATCTTTTGGCAATCCTTCGGTCTCTATATTCAATGCATAGTTTGCAATAGTTTGGGGTCTTTCTAAAGCCATTACAAAGTTTCCTACGTATATTGCTTTAGCGTTTGCCAATTCTTCTGCGGTAACAGGTTCTGAACTAATTTTGTCTATTTCCTTTAAAATTTCGACCACTGAGCTATCTGTGACCGCGTTACGGACAGTTGCTGTTGCTCTGAAAGTTGAAGGGACATATTTATTGTTGCCTATGCCAGAGTAAGACCCATAGGTATATCCTTTATCTTCTCTTAAATTTATGAATAGCCTCGCTTGCCCTCCACCACCTAAAATTCTATTGGCAATCAAAGCATCTAAATAATCTTCATCTTTCATTTTAAGGTTGACCAAGTTTTGCACAGAAATTTCTGATTGTACGGCGTTTGGCATATCCACAAAATTGATCTGGGTGTATTGCGCGTCTTTTGGTTCTGAATAACTCAATGAAGGTGGTACAGCTTTTGTCCACGGGGTGAAGTTTTTAGTGACCAATTTCTTTACTTGGTCAAACTCTATATCTCCAATAACTACTAAATAAGCATTAGCAGGAACAAAATAGTCCCTGTAAAAATTCTCTACATCTAAAAGGCTAACATTATTCACGGTTTCTTCTGTAGCAAACTCTCCTCTAGGATGGTTTTTACCATAGGTTAGGGCACGTTGTACCCTGCTAGCGATGGCAGAGACATCATTTTCTTCGGTTTTGAGCCCGGTTATAAGCTTTGCTTTTTCTTTGTCAAACTCTTCTTGGGTAAAATTTGGATTAAGTGCGGCATCTGCCATTAGCTCCAAGATTCTTGGAAAATATTTGGACAAACTACTTGCAGAAGCACTTGTGGCTCCAAAATTAAGTCTGGCACCAAGAAAATCTATCTCTTCATTAAAATCATCTTTTGAGATGGATTTGGAGCCGTTGCCCATAAGGCTGCCGGTTAAGCTTTGAACACCAGCTTTTTTACCTTCTAATATAGGTGGGTTATCAATGGTCAATTGAACAGAAACTCTTGGTAATTTATGATTTTCGACAACCATTACCTTTAAGCCATTTTTTAACTGAAAAGTTTCTGGCTCTTGTAAATTAATTTCAGGAGCCGGACCAGGCTCGGGTCGTTTAGACCTATCTATTTGTGCGAAAGATGTTGCAAAGAATAATGACAACATCGAAAATAAAAATAACTTTTTCATCTTAATTAGCTTCTTTTGGTTCTGGTAAGTACTCTAGTTCTACTCTGTTGCTCGGGGTAAGGTATTTATTGGCAACTTCCTTGATATCTTCTCTTGTGATAGATCGGTAGATATCAATTTCAGAATTAATTAAATCAGTATTGTCATAAAGCATGTAATACCTCGCCAAAGAGTTGGCAATACCTTGTATGCTACTGTTAGAGTTTACAAAGTTGTTTTCAAATTTATTCTGTAGTTTTTGATGGTCTTTCTCAGAGATAAGTTCTGATTGAACTTTTACAATTTCCTCTTCTATCTCTTTTTTAATGTCTTCCAAAGTATTATCACCTACCGGTAAGCCGCCGACTATGTAGGAACCGTAATCTTCTTGCGAACCATTAAAGGCAAATACCTGTAAGGCCATTTTCTTTTCATCCACCAGCTTTTTATAAAGTTTAGAACTCTTACCATCACTTAGGTAGGTGGAAATCATATCAAGAACATAGGCATCTTTTTCTGTTTGCGCCGGAGTTCTATAACCCATCATAAAAAGAGGAATTTGAATATTGGAGTCATTGTAAGTGGCTTTTATAGGGCCATTTAAAGGGTCTTCTACAAAAGTGTTTCTTTTTATTTCCGCTCCTCTTGGAATAGGGCCAAAATAATCTTGAATCATTTTTTTGGTTTCAGAAATATCAATATCTCCTGCAACTACAAGAACTGCATTGTTTGGTACGTAGTAGATTTTACTGAATTTCTGAAAATCCTCTAATGTAGCGCTCGCCAAGTGTTCCAAAGAACCAATTGTTTGCCATCTGTATGGGTGTTTTTTAAAAAGGTTGATGAACATTTGTTCCCTCCATCTCCCATACGGGGAATTGTCGTAACGTAACCTACGTTCTTCCTGTACCACCTCTTTTTGCGTGTCCACCCCAATTTGGTTGATTACGGGGTGAAGAAGCCTTTCAGACTCTAACCATAATCCTAATTTAAGGTTGTTGGAAGGAAAAGTTTCATAATAAAAGGTTCTATCTTGTGTGGTATTGGCATTGTTGCTACCTCCATTTGCAGAAACTATCTTGAACCACTCACCGCGTTCAATGTTTTTTGTGCCTTCAAACAATAGATGTTCAAAAAAGTGTGCGAATCCGGTTTTTTCAGGGTCTTCATCTTTCGCCCCTACATGGTACATGACAGATGTCGATACCACCGGAGCTCCGTTGTCTTGATGCAGTATTACATGCAAACCGTTGTCTAAATCATACTCTTCATAGGCAACTTCCTGAGCGGAAAGTAGCCCTATTGAAGCAAGCACGAAAAGGGATAAAAAGGAAAATTTCTTCATTTTCTAGTGTTTAGAATTTAATGTTACCGTGAATTAGTCTATTGATATTCAAAAGTGTTACACGAATATAAATTTTTTAAAAGTTAGGATTGAAAAGGACAATCGTTTTAACAAGAATTTTTGTATTAAGGGCGTAACTTGATAGTTGTCTCAAAAAATTTGAGAAAGGAAGAATTCATATTGCCCGTAAGCTTTGATATAGTCATCAGTGCCGTGCTAATCGCGCGCTTTTTAATACTATCCTTGCTGGGAAAACATACGAAGGTTTTTTTAGTCTTTTTAATGGGGTAATTACTGGATTTGGTATTTATGAGACCCTTAAGATTGTGAAGCTATGAGAGGGTAATGGTTTTAATTACGGGAGTGGTTTTAGAGCGGGAATTACCACAGGAGTCGTGGCAACAGTTCTTTTTGCATTTTTCTTCGCTTTCTATTCGACAGAATTGAATAGTTCTTTTTTAGAGGAATTGTCTCAAGTTTGGAAAAAGGATTATGGTAATTTTAAGGGAATAGTATTCTTTACCGTTGCAATAATGGGAGTGGCTACTTCTTTTGTGCTTACCCTCACTTTTATGCAGCTTTTTAAAACATCAATAATTTAAAAAAATAATTGGCGCAATTGCTTAAAAAAACCTTGTAGATTAATGAATTAGCAGTATATTTGCACCCGCTATTTGTGAAAATAGTGGTTAAAATAATTTAATTCAACGCATTATGTACGCAATTGTAGAGATGGCAGGGCAGCAATTTAAGGTTGCAAAAGACCAGAAAGTGTACGTTCACCGCTTACAAACAGAAGAAGGTAAAAAAGTTACTTTTGACAAAGTCCTTCTTTTAGATGATAACGGTAACGTAACTGTTGGCGCCCCAGTCATAGACGGTGCGGCTGTAGAAGCCAAAGTCGTAAAGCACCTTAAAGGTGATAAAGTAATCGTCTTTAAAAAGAAAAGACGTAAAGGTTACAGAGTAAAGAATGGACACAGACAGTCTTTAACAGAGATCATTGTTGAGAGTATTGTCGCTAAGGGTGCTAAAAAGGCGGCCCCAGCAAAAGCTAAGGTCGAGGCACCAAAGAAAGCAGCGGCCCCTAAAAAGGAAGCAGCGCCAAAAGCGGCTCCTGTTAAAAAGGCACCTGCTAAAGCTGATGATTTAAAGAAAATTGAAGGTATAGGTCCTAAGATTGCTTCAACTTTAATTGAAGCGGGTATCGCCACTTTCGCTGACCTGGCAAAAGCTAAACCGGCAAAAATATCTGAAATCATTGCTGACGTTCGTGGTAATCACGTAACCGATACTTGGCCAGCACAGGCAAAATTAGCTGCTGATGGTAAGTGGGACGAGTTAAAGAAATGGCAAGATGAATTAGACGGTGGTAAGGCATAATTGCATTACCATTAATTATATAAAAAATTAAAACCTTATAATTATGGCACATAAAAAAGGTGTAGGTAGTTCTAAAAACGGTAGAGAATCAGAATCGAAACGCTTAGGCGTTAAGATCTTTGGTGGTCAAGCTGCCATTGCTGGTAACATTATCGTTAGACAGCGTGGAACAAGACACAACCCAGGTGAAAATGTGTATGCTGGTAAAGATCATACATTACATGCCAGAGTTGATGGCCTTGTAAAGTTTGAGAAAAAAGCTGGCGGAAAGTCTTTCGTCTCAATAGAGCCTTTTGAGGCTTAGATTTTACGGTCTATAAAATTTTTAAACCCTCACTTTTTAGTGGGGGTTTTTTATTGAAGAAAATTGTTTTTTAATCTTCTAGCTTGCACAAAGTTCTTCTTTTCAATTTAGCCGTGGGTACATTTACCATATAGATTTTGGTCGAACAGTTTGAGAGTCCAGCACAATTTGGTCTAAGGTGATAGCGTTTGCTATTAGTGCCTTTGCAAATATATACTTTACCTTCTTCGAATACTATGCCGGCCATAATTTCGGGAACCCTCTGTATTTGTCTTCGTCCATTCATTATTTCTTCATTTGGTATTGATTGTTTTTCTTGAGGGGATGAAACTATAACCTCCTTTTGCGCCTCTAAAGATTTATTTATTGTCTGTTTAGGGTTACTCTTATTTGAATTGAAAACTGCCGGTCTATCTGTACAAAAATTGGCAAACAACAAACCAAATAAGAGTAATCCTACTAGGGAATAAATCAACCAATTCAATCTAAAATTAGAATTGGCCAAACGCAATGTAAATAGTTTTGAAATACTGAAAAGTAGGATAATTGCCAGGCCTATAATGAATCCTGGAAGACCAAGTGAGAGCAAAAATATAACTCCAACAAACAACCCAATAAATCCTAAACAACTAAAATATGAAGGGTCAAAAATATTCAAATTCCAGCCACCATAATTTTTCCACCAAGGAAGTTCATATTTATCACCAAAAATGGAATCATTATTGACGGAATTATCAACTGGGAACTCTTCAAAAATTACGTCGAACTCATCACAATCACAGTCTTTTAAAATGTTTCCACATTGGTCGCAAGTTTCCAACTCAATATGATTCTCATCTAATGTTGATTTTAGAAGAAAACCACTTACTTTGCAATGTATGGTGCCAAAGGTTTGATTTGGTTTTTTTACAACATCAGAAATAGTTACCGAAAGTAACTTTGGTTCCTTTATTGTTAAGGTAAAACTGTCGAATTCTCCAATTACATTATCAAAACCAACCAACACATTTTTAAAGCTTTTTTGAGCTAATGATGCCTCAGATACTATAGAATTGTATATAGTTTCGTTTATGATTTCAGGATGTTGAATTTCATTCTTTAGATTTCTAACTTCACCATCATAAATATGGATATCATAGAAATTAGAGTTTAAGAATGATTTTTTATGGTTTAACGTTCCATAATATTTCCCCATAAAATCCCCTGTAACATGTATTTTATGAGACACTTTATTAGTTAATGTAATCGTCTTATGCCCCATACAAGTGGTTCAAAAAATCTTCTTCATCACCAATGTTTCTTACAATGGTTTTCTTAATTTGATTAAATGGCGGGTCTTTGTAATTTTCTTCCCAAGTTATTTCTTCATCTGTTATTCTATTAAACAGGGTTGGATATTGCTTTTTAAATCTTTCATATTCCTCTAAAATGATATTGTTTTCCAATTCAATATAGTTTGCGGAATAGTTGCTAGAAGTTGGGGTAAAATGTTTTAAGAAGAATGGGAGTAAAAAAATTGTAAGAAAGGCTATGGAAATATACCAAGTCCAAGAATACTTTTTGTTCAATAGTAACAGACCTCTAACGAAATAGGGTGAACGTTCAATTAATCTTTTTGTTTTAATAATTGCCGTTGTTTTATCGTTGATTAGTTGTTGTTTTTTCTTATTTAATTGAACTATTTTGGCATCATTAATTTTAATTCTGCCTTCCTCTATTTGCTCATTTAGATTTTTAGTTTTTTCCCTTTGCTCTGAAATAGAAACATCAAAATAGTTAGCTATATTTTTTTGAGCCATTTGTATTTCCTTATTTTTTAATTGCCCAAGTGCAGTGGTTAAATTCTCTTGTAAATAAAGAGTTTCCAATGGTTTTATTATCGACAGTCCTAATAACAACATAAATAGTATTCTACAACTAACCGATACAAAATAACCAACCCCTTTTCTATTGGTTTTAGCAGCGATGGTGACTAGATTCAATTTGTAAATATTGAATATCATTAATGCAAAAACTAGGGAGAGAAGCCATGATAGCTTAGGAATATTAAAGATTTGAGAAAAGGTATGTTGATACGAAATTAGCCCTGCAATAAATAATAGTATGAGGATGATACCACTTAGGGCAAACCGCAGTTGTATGCCTTTTGTACATTTTTGAAGTAGTTGCGCATCTTCACCTGCTAACTTCCACAAAAGGCGGTATGGTGAACCAGCTATCATCTACGTTTCAGAAATGTAATTGTTTAAATTGGCATCAATATTTTCCTTTTCTTTCTCTTTCCAGCGCTCAATGATGTAATCACTCAATTCCGTTTGGGCCTTCATTAAAGCTATTTTCTCGTCAATTTTTTGCTTCGCTTTATGACTTATGATGAGGTTTCTTTCTTGACCTTGTTTATCCTTATAATAGTCATACTTAATTTGGATGCCTTCTTCTGCCTTAATCAGTTCTTTAATATTATCCCCAATAAAATCGTATGGGCTTTTAATCAGCATCATTTTAAAGAAAATAGGGGTCAATTCTATGACTACGAATAGAAGGGTGATAAAAAAAGTAATCCATGCTCCCGCAATTTTATGAGCTAGTTTAATTCGTTCTAAAAGTCCGTCTAAACCACTTGCGACTTCCTCATTTTTAGCAAGCTCTTCATCAAGTTCAGTTGTTAGTCTTAGTTTTTCTTTATTTAGTCGTTCAAGCTCAGTTCTATTATCTTGGTCGAATGTGTTTAATTTCACCGATAAAGATTCCATTAGACTCTTTAGAGCTGCAGCTTTTGGCCCAGGCCTTACTATTCGAATTTCTGCAGCATATTGACTTTCAACGTCTGTTAATCTGTCTAATAATTTGTTTCTGTTTTCTTCTATTTTGAGCAATTCGCTTTCAACTAATTCAAATCTAGAAATGTAATTAGCTTTGGTTTTTTCTTCATAGACTTTTCGTTTTTCCAATTGTGCTTGGTGCAGTTCCGCATCAATTTCTGATTTAAACATGCGAATTTCCATGGGTTTTGATATGGTTATGGCAATGACCAGCCCCATAATTATTCTAGGAATAGAGTTTACAAATTCTCCCCATGTTATAGCCTCTGTTCCGTCACCTTTTCCTGTTGCAGCTACAATGAATCGGTCAATATTAAAAATGATAAGTCCCCAAATTACCCCAAAAACACAGGCCATTAGAGCGGTTGGAACGTGGGTTGCACCATCTAGTGCAGAACCTTTAGGTTCAAAGATGGTATAGATTGCATACCCACCGGCAATAGCAGCCATAAAACCTGTAGCTACAACAATTCCGCCTAAACAAGCATATTTTACTTGGTCAGAATAGGTACTTCTGCGCAGTATATAACCATCTGAACCAGCAGCTTTCCATAACACTTGCATGATTTTACTTGGTTTGGGACTCTCATAATAAGCTCTTTCCATATCGGTTTCTGTAAAAATGGTTGGTCTATATTTTTATTGATTTTTTAAAAGCGATAGCTTGAGTTGATGAACTGAATTAATAGTTCTGGTTTGTAAAACCTCTACTAGTTCCTCTTTTAAAAGAGAAGAATTATCCAATAAAATATTTGGTTTTAAAGAAAGTTTTGGTGTTGATACTTTTTGGAAGTAAATAGAATAATCTTTAATATATTGTATTGAGATATTTGGATATGTTATGGGTTTTTTAATGTTGAAAAGGAGACTTTTAGTTTTTGTATTTATATTTTCAAAGCCTTGTTTTTCTATGCATATCACTTTAATTTGGGTATGAAATTGATGTTTTTTACCTATACCATAAGCAGTAAGTTGAAAGTTGGTTTGACTTTTTGATACATGAAAAAGTAATTGGCCCGAATCAAAAAATAGTTTTGGGGAATTGCTTAAAGCAATGAATATGGAATTCTCGATATTCCACAAGAGTTGATTTAAAGTTCCGTCAATACAATAGGATGCATTAGGTCTAAAATTTTTATACACCAGCTTTTTGCCCAAAAAAAAGAGACCTAAAAAACGTAACATAATTTTTGGGAGATGCTTTATGAAATTTAAAACGAACAAAGCCCTAGCCCATCTTATATTATTCATAATAAGTTATGGTATTAAGTAGCTCTTTTTCAAATTGATAGATGTCGTCAATGCATTCTAAAGGCTTTTTAACCTCTCGTTTGTTTTCATCAATTAATGCAAGGTATTTGTTTGAGCTATTTAGGTAAAGTCTACATAGGGGCTTTCTATTGTTGTCATCCAAAAGAATTCCAAAATAAGATTGGGTATCTCTATGTACAATTCTATTGATATCTAGTTTACGCCTTAAAATGGCGACCACGATACGGTAGCCTTCTAATTCTTCTTCTGTGGTTTCAATCTTACTTGTTTCTTCTGGGATTTCTATTTCCTCTTGTTGTTTTTCTGCCTCTTTGTTTAAAGCCGCATTTAAACGGTCGTTTACCTTTTCGCTTATGGTTTGGGTAAAGGCCTTGCTTACCAAATCGGTAAATTCCCCCATCACTTTTTCAGTAAGCCGGCCAGTGTAAACCTTATTGGCAAAATGCCTTACAAAATCATTAGAAGGATTTTGTAATTCTTCAGAAATAATTTTCTTGATTTCTTTTGTGTATTTAAGCGAACTAGCATTATCTACAATCTTATCGATATCAAAATTGGACTTATGGAATTTTGATATTTCTTGGATGGTGTTCTCTTTAAGACCATTAATGTTGAATTCTAAAAATGGTTTTTCGTCCATTTTATTAGCTTCTTCCAAATCGGTAAAAAATCGGTATTCGATGCCGTTGGTCAATAGTGCAAATCGGGTTTTGGTGGTATGGAAATAGCGAAACAATTGTGAGTTATGCGCATTAAGGTTCTCCTTCCAGTTTTTACACTCAATAATTAGGATAGGTTGCTCATTTTGAAAGATGGCATAGTCTACTTTCTCTCCTTTTTTAAGACCGAGATCAGCAGTAAATTCAGGAACAACTTCGGTAGGGTTAAAAGTATCATACCCTAAAATGGTTATAAAAGGCAATACAAAAGCGTGTTTGGTAGATTCTTCGGTATCTATTTTTTCTTTTAATTGGTATATTTTTTCAGAAAGGGCTTTGAGCTGGTTGTGTAGTTCCATGGTCTATTTTAGTAACAGTTACAAGTGTAGTTTAAGATGTATTTATGAAATCTTTCTCCGTAAGAATCTGAATCACCATATCCACCATAGACAAAATTGCTCCAGTTCTGTGATGGAATTCCACAAAAAATATAAGTCCTAGTGGAATAGCTGTACTCACTTTCTTTAATTTCTGCAACAACGTAGATTTTAAAATCATAATCGTAGGCAGTAACTTTATACAACCATGAAGAGTTTAGTGTATAGCTATATAATGAGTTTTTTTGATATGCTTTTTGTTCAATAAACTTTTGTAATTCATCGCAACTTACTTCTTGAGCATTTACTTTTTGAATAGTGAGAAAAATTATCAAAGAAGGTAGAATAATAGATTTCATTTTTTTAAATTAAAATCCCATCCATACCTGCATAAAGCTTAATGCTTCGCCCTCAAGCAATGAAAGATGAGATTCAGTTAGTTTTGTTGAAGAAAAGAATTTTTTATGCTTAACATCAAGAACTGCAAAATTGACATCTTTGGGTTTTTTTAATTTCTCATTTAGCAGTAGAATTATTAAATCAACTTTCATTTGTGATAGTTGTTCAGATTTGAAATAAAGTTTAATAGCGAATTTTTTATCGTTTATTGTTAAACCCAATTCAGGGTTAAGCTTTATTCTTAAATCATTATGTTTCCACTCGCCTTTAGGAGGGGTAAACCATTTAATTGTTTTTCTTCCTAGAAAAGATTTGTAACGACTTACTAGCTCAGGGTAGGACTTAACTTTATTTTTATCTGATAACGATTGTAATAGATTGTCAAAATGTGCTCTATTCTTTTCTTCTGTATGGAACTCTATAATAGCATCTCGAAGAGGTTTCCAAAAATCTAAGGCAGGATGGTATTTATCCCGACCTTTTATTTGCTTTACTTTAGTATATTTTGTGGGGCCTGTTTTTGTAACAAATTCCATGAAGTCAGTAAGAGATATGTTTGTCATTTCTTTTTTATTTTAAGATACTCTTCGACACATCTTCTTCCGAAATTATTTGTCCTTGAGGGAGTAACATTTGAACGGTATTGTCTATTGGATTTTTAAATAGTGCATACCCGTATCTACAATTTTTATATCTAAACCAAAAGGCTTTCCATCCTTCATTAAAGCCATGTTCTTTAGTTTTTTCAAAAACGAATTGTGAACAGGTTTTTCTAAAAATGCAACGCCTTCGTTTTGATTTCGGAATTAAAAACCAGTATGTTTTTATTATGAGTAGCAGAAATAATTTCATTTTCTAGCTTTGAAAGACAATCATTTGTTTTGTTGTTGTATAACCTGGCCTACTACCTATTCCAAAGCATCCGTTATCTGCTTGTACATAAGTTGTTACACTTTCTAATCTTACATATTTCCACCCTTGTTCTTGGGCTTTGTTGATTAGTTCCTCCAATTGTTCGGCAACATCAGTAGATGTGCCTTTATTCTGGTCTATTGATGCGACAAATGGTACTACTTTATATTCCATGATTTTAATTCCAGTTAGCGTTACAATTAGTTTTTCTTTCCCATTCCATTGCAGCTCTTTTGGTCGTGATGTTACCTTCTTGTTTTATATGTCCATTGCTCCAATAATATCTAACACCGTTATTTACCGAATATCTTTTGGATATACGATGTTGATATTCTCTTCTTTTAAGATTATCGGTTATCCCGCAATGAACTTTTAAATTTCCAATCTTAAACCAATATTTATAAGTGTCTCTCATCCGCCTATTTTTTTATTACAACCACTAGGAGCATATGCTTCATTATTAAAACCAAGAATATCACTTTCTTCTTTTTTTCGCTCTGTTGCATCATTATTTAGATGGCAATGTATATGAGAAGCATCTTTTTTAATAGCACAATCTCTATGTTCTTTATCTCTTGTCCTTGTCTGGATATCTCCCTCTCCAACATAAATGGCATACCATACATTATTTATTTTTTTAGCGAAAATGTAGTTTCCATTCTGATTTGGGTTAAAAGCGGTATCTACGTCAAAGACAGAATAGGAATAATCTTTACCGCTTTGACC
>CAYGUZ010000006.1:0-17211 GCA_964353215.1 uncultured Flavobacteriaceae bacterium | reverse complement strand
TTGGGTACTGCAATAGAGAATACGTAATGGGCAATTTTCCAAGTTCGATCTTCTTTCTTTACTACTCCAGAACCTCTGCACAGACCCATTTGGGTATCTAAAAGCTCATCGAACCAAGCCAAATTATCGAAATCATTGCTATAAATGTTTCGCTCTACAGCGGTAAAGCTCCATGCCCTACCCTTATCAAAATGTGGTTTTGCATATGCTCTAAATTCTTGATTTTGCCAATTTTCGGTAGCATCTGTACCTAAAAACACCCCTTTTGAGGTCATTTTATCAAAATAGGCCTCAAAATTAGCAGCAGCAGCAGCTTGATGCCAAGAATCCAATACCTTATATATGGCCTTTTTTTCTGCTTTTTGCCCTAAACAGAAGCATGTGCTTAATAAGAATAAAATCGCTAAAGCTCTAATTTTCATCAAGTATGAGTTTGGTGTCTAGTTTATTGCTTACAATGATATTAAACTGGTATCTAAAAGCATTTCTTGCCGTTAGCATTTGTTTTACAGGTTCATTGACATCGGTATTTTCGGCCAAGCTCGCTTTTATCTTTAAAAGAAAAGTTCGCACTACCTTTTGTCTGCTCTTTATCTGTGCTTTATCAAATTCTTCAGGATATGTAGATTCCCTTAGGTTATTTTCTTTTTCCAACAAATCATCAATTGCCAATACCAAATCTTCGTTATTACCCGCACGATACATAAAATCAAAACTTTTTTGAAATGAGGTAAACTCCGCCCAATCTTTTAAAATTGCCGTCGCCTCAGCATTGATATCTTGCGTTTTTGGTATATTCTGAAATGCTGTAAACTCAGATAAATTTGTATCTGGCACTTCAGGTCGGGTTTCTTTTTTACAACTGAATATTACCACGATAAGTAGAAAATAAATTCGAAATTTCTGCATAAAACGAAAGTACAAATTTTAAGATAAGCTATCTTTATGGGCCAATTCAATTAACTTCTTTTTAAATGCAAAAATCCATTTTAATTATAGGTGCTTGTGGGCAAATAGGTACCGAGCTTACTATAGCATTACGTGAAAAATATGGAGCCGATTCCGTAATCGCCAGTGATATTAGAGAAGGAAACGAAGATTTAATGCAATCGGGGCCTTTTGAACTATTAGATGCCACTGATTATGCCACCATTGAAGATGTGGTAATGCATTACGAAATCGAAGAAGTGTATTTAATGGCAGCTATGTTAAGTGCCACTGCGGAGAAATTCCCCATGCGGGCCTGGAACCTGAACATGAATTCTTTGTTCAATATTTTAAATTTGGCCAAAGAAAAGAAAATTACCAAGGTCTTTTGGCCTTCAAGTATTGCCGTTTTCGGACCCAATACACCAAAAGAGCAAACGCCACAAAACACGCTTATGGAACCAAGTACTGTTTATGGCATAAGTAAACAATCTGGAGAGCGATGGTGCGAATATTACTTTAAAAAGTTCGGGGTTGATGTACGAAGTGTACGTTACCCAGGGTTAATTAGTTGGAAAACCCTACCAGGCGGCGGCACAACCGATTATGCCGTTGAAATCTATCACAAAGCCTTGGAAGAAAAAAAATATACCTGTTTTCTGGCGGAAGGAACAAAACTGCCCATGATGTTCATGGACGATGCGATAAGGGCCACCATTTCAATTATGGATGCAGATGCCAATACCCTTAAAATACGATCTTCATATAATTTAGGGGCGATGAGTTTTGGACCTGAGGAAATTGCCGCCAGTATAAAAAATCATATTCCAGATTTTGAAATGAGTTACGAACCCGATTTTAGACAGGCCATTGCCGATTCATGGCCAAGTAGTATAGACGATTCTAAAGCTTTAGAAGACTGGAACTGGAAACCAGGGTTTGATTTAGAGAAAACGACTATAAGCATGCTGGAGAATTTAGCCCCAAAAGGATAGTTTTTATAGATCGACCCCTTATTATTTTATTTGTACCTTACTGAATAACTAATATTCTACATATGAGCAAATCAATAAAATCAGTTTTAATCGTAGTGGGCATCATACTTTTGGGCTATGGCATATATGCTATGATCATCCCTGAAACATCAGTAAGCATAGGAGATTTAGATTTGGTCGAAGCGCAAGATAACACTAACGCCTATATCTCTATAGGTCTAGGCATATTGGCCTTAGCGATCGCCTTGATTCGCGGCAAATAGACTCCCTTTGACCAAGAAATCGGTCTGTCCTTAAATTGCATTTTAAATTTATGGCGCTACAAAGAAAACTTTAGTTTCTTTTCTATAGCCATTATCATTGTATTGGCAATGTCTTTGCCAGTTGCATTCTCTATACCCTCTAAACCAGGAGACGAATTAACTTCCAACAATAAAGGCCCTTTGTTCGAGCGTATGATATCGACCCCGGCTACGGCCAAGTTTAATACTTTCGCCGCCTTTAAAGCAAGTTTTCTTTCTTCTTGGGTGATTTTTACAATAGATGCTAAACCACCTTGGTGAATATTTGCCCTAAACTCGCCTTTTTGCGCCTGACGCTGCATACTGGCCACTACCTTGCCATTTACCACAAAACAACGAATATCTTGTCCGTTGGCCTCCTTTATAAATTCTTGCACTAAAATATTGGTCTGAACACTTTTAAAAGCGTTAATGACACTTTCTGCGGCCTTATTCGTTTCTGCCAGCACTACTCCCTTGCCCTGCGTACTCTCTAAAAGCTTGATAATCAGGGGTGCGCCATTGACCATTTTAATCAAGTCTTTGGTGTCAATCGGTGATTTAGCAAAACCTGTAATGGGAATATGGATATCATTTTTAGAGAACAGTTGCGAAGCGAAAAGTTTATCTCTTGATTGGCTAATGGCCTCAGCTGAATTCTGGCAATACACTCCCAAATTATCAAATTGACGTAATAAAGCGCACCCGTAGAAAGTTACCGAAGGTTTTATTCTTGGAATGATGGCATCGAACTCATTAAGTATATTGCCCCCACGATAACGAATCTCAGGGGAGCGTGCATCCAATTTCATGTATGCGAGCTCTACGTTTAAAAAAACAATCTCGTGACCCCTTGCCTCAGCGGCCTCAATAATACGTTTATTACTGTACAATTGTGGATTACTGGCCAAAAGCGCAATTTTTAAACCTGTTTTTTCCTTAAAAAAAGGGGCGTATTTGGTATTAATCTCAGTTTCGGTAAAATCTTGCCGCAAATAATTTTCTGCCGGATTAACGATATATCGATTCGTCAATGCCTCTCGACCCAGCAGCATGCGAAACTCCATAGTATCACGATTGGCCAAGGTAAGTTCTATATCATAAGCCGCTTCGCCCAAAGTCAATTTGGTTTTAATGACTAAGCGTTCTTCTGAGATACCCGAAGAACTTTTCACCATACGACGGTCTACCAATAGTGCCTCGCAAGCAATTGAAATACTGCGGTTCTCTTGTAAAGGGTTGACCTCGAACTTTACCCATTCTTGGCCTCCTTTGAGTACTACTTTTGTATTCGTTGCTTGAATTGAAGAAGTTTTAGCACCAGAGTCTATTCTTGCTTTGATGGCCGGTATACCCAAACCCTCAAAAACGCACCACTCTTCACTACCTATAATTTGTAATTCTTTCTTTGTCGGAGTCTTGTCAGTCAATTTTTTTGTTTTAGTTAATAAAATTATCTTACCTACAGTTTAAAGACTTCTTGGCCGTTAGTGAAAGTTTTAAATTCTACCGTGTAGTTATTAGGGTCTTGAATAAAGAAAGATACATGTTCACCAACCTTGTTTTTTAAAAAAACGACTTCAGTCGTGATTTCATGATTGGAGGCTTGGAGCCTTCTGTAAACATCTTGCCATATTGCTTTCTCAAGAATTACCCCAAAATGGAATGATGGCAATACTTCATCTTCAAATTTGTAAGACCGATAATCAAATTGAAAATTTCCAGATTTTGTAAATGTGATCTGATGACCAAATAAATCAACATCTACCCACTGCTGGGTACTTCTACCTAGCTGTGCCCCTAAAATATCAACATAAAAATGCTTCGTTGAAGTAATACTGTTGCAGGGTAATGCCAGATGAAATAATCCCTTTCCCATTATTTTATTTTTTTAAGTTCAAAAATATCTTTTCTTCTATCTTTTAAATTACGTACCGCACCAAATTGATTCAGTTCTCGCAAAAGATCAATGTCAACATCAGCAATCAAAATCATTTCGGTATTTGGTGTTGCCTCAGCTTTTATTCCATTGGTCGGAAAAGAAAAGTCGCACGGGGTAAAAACCATAGATTGGGCAAATTGAATATCCATATTCTGCACATTGGGCAAATTGCCCACGCTACCTGCAATGGCAACATAACATTCGTTTTCTATAGCTCTTGCCTGTGCGCAGTATCTCACCCTAGAGTACCCATTTTGGGTGTCTGTCAAAAATGGAACAAAGAGAATATCCATTCCTTCATCTGCCAATATTCGGCTAAGCTCGGGAAATTCACTATCGTAGCAAATAAGAACACCTATCTTACCGCAATCGGTATCAAAGGCCTGTAATTTATTACCTCCTTGCATACCCCAGACCTTAGCTTCATCTGGTGTAACATGTAACTTTTCATACCGCTCGACACTTCCATCCCTTCTACATAAATAACCCACATTGTATAACAGGCCATTAACAACTTCTGGCATACTGCCTGTAATAATGTTAATGTTATATGATATTGAAAATTCAGAAAACTTATCGACAATGGCTTGAGTATGTTCAGCCAATTTTCTAATAGCATTAGAGGTCGACAAATGGTTATCTTTTGCCATTAGGGGCGCATTAAAAAACTCTGGGAACAGGGCAAAATCAGAACGGTAGCCAGATACGGCGTCTATAAAATATTCCGCTTGTTCAAGCAGCGCATCTACATCTTTGTAAGGCCTCATTTGCCATTGGATCAAGCCTAAACGAATTATCTTTTTCTTTGTATTTGCCTTTTTTGACGGTCGCTGGTAGTAGATATTGTCCCACTCCATCAATATCGCAAAATCATTGGATGCATCATCTCCTGGCAAATACCCTTTCATCACCTTAACGGGATGAAAATCATTACTGATTTGAAAATTAAGGACTGGATCTTGAATTTCCTTTCGTTTTACCTTTTCTATATATTCCTTAGGAGAAAGTTTATCTGAGTATTTGTGAAAATTGGGTATTCGCCCACCAAATAAAATTCCTTTTAAATTCAGCTTTTCACAAAGTTCTTTTCGATAGTCATAAAGCCGTCGCCCTAATCGAAGGCCTCTAAACTGTGGTTTTATAAAGACTTCAATGCCGTAAAGAATATCACCATGTTCATCATGAGTATCAAAAGTATAGCGGCCAGTGATTTCGTCATAGGTATGCTGATCGTCAAATTTTTCATTATCAATGATTATGGAAAGGGCGACCCCGGCCAATTCGCCATTAATCTTTATTACCACTTGACCTTCAGGAAATTTGGTGATTAGTGCATCTATTTGTTGCTCTCGCCAATAAGAGCCGTTCAAATTAGTGTAGGCGGCTATCATGGCTGTTTTTAGTTCTTGGTAATCATTAAGGTCTAAAAACTTGAGCTCAATGTTTTCAATCTCCTTGATATCCATAAGAATTGGGGCTTGTTTTAAATTAGAATTAAGAATAAATAGATCAACGAATTATTGATCTTCTTCAGGAATATCAGGATCTTGAACAGCTTCAGGGTCGTCGTCATCAAAGTCGTCATAATCAGCTTCTTCATAATTGGCCATGGTATATTCCAACTTCTCGCTAATCTTTACCAAGTACTTTGTGTCTGCCGTAATGACCTCAACTGCCTCGACCCTGTCACCACTGGCATTTCTGAACGAGATTATATCGTCGTCGTCATACCCATCGGGATAACGTTCAACGGTAAGTTTGAGTACCTCGGGGGTCAATTTCTTAAAATCGACGATTACTTTTTTTAAATGTGCGTGCTTATCCATAATTACATACCCAAAAGATAAGCAAAAATCAAAGGTGCAACAATAGTTGCATCACTTTCTATAATAAATTTTGGGGTATCCATATCTAACTTGCCCCAAGTAATCTTTTCATTGGGCACGGCACCCGAGTATGACCCATAACTGGTGGTAGAATCGCTTATTTGACAGAAATAGCTCCAAAATGGTGTATCGGTTCTTTCCATATCTTGGTAGAGCATCGGCACTACACAAATTGGAAAATCTCCTGCAATACCGCCTCCTATTTGAAAGAAACCAATTCCTTTTTTAGAATTTTCGGTATACCAATCAGCCAAGAAGGTCATGTACTCGACACCCGATTTTATGGCACTCGCCTTTAGTTCTCCCTTTAAAACATAAGAGGCAAAAATGTTTCCCATGGTACTGTCTTCCCAACCCGGGCAAACAATGGGTAAATTCTTTTCTGCAGCGGCATACATCCACGAATTCTTCAGATCAATCTCATAATATTCTTCCAAGACACCAGAAAGTAATAGTTTGTACATATACTCATGGGGCAAGTAACGTTCGCCATTGGCTTCGGCATCTTTCCAGATTTTTACGATATGTTTCTGAATTCTTCTAAAGGCCTCTTCTTCAGGTATACAGGTGTCGGTTACCCTGTTAAGACCTTTTTCGAGCAAATCCCATTCATCTTGGGGGGTAAGGTCACGGTAATTTGGTACGCGTTTGTAATGCGAATGCGCCACCAAATTCATGATATCCTCTTCTAGATTTGCCCCGGTGCATGAAATAATATGAACTTTATCTTGACGGATCATTTCAGCAAAAATCTTGCCCAGTTCTGCGGTACTCATTGCACCCGCCAAAGAAACCAACATTTTGGCACCTTTTTCTAATTGTGCCTCATAACCTTTGGCTGCATCTACTAAAGCCGCCGCATTAAAATGCAGGTAATATTTTTCTATAAATTGGCCAATAGCCCCTTTGTTACTCATCTTCAAATTTGAATTTTTGATTGTTGTTTTCGTTGGATGTAAATCCACTTTCGTATTCTTCATCGACTGATTCCTGATTGAATTTATAGGACAGCATTTTGTAATATAGTTTTGCCGCCAAAAAGTCGGAAGACTTACTCACCGAATTCGGACAAAGCTCTACGATATCGAAACCAACAACGTTTTTTTCCTCAAAAACCATTTTCAATATCTCTAGCGTTTCATACCACAAAAGTCCTCCAGGCTCTGGTGTTCCGGTCGAAGGCATTATGGAAGGATCCAATGCATCTAGATCAAAGGTGATGAATACGTTTTCGGTGCAGGCCTCAACTACCTTATCCATCCAAAACTCATCATTTACCATATCGTGCGCAAAAAACACTTTTTCCGTATCCATGTAGGTTTTCTCAATAGCATCCATACTGCGAATACCAACTTGAACCAAGTTAGTGGTTTTACTGGCTTCATGTACAGCGCAGGCATGATTGTATGGAGTGCCCTCGTACTCAGAACGTAAATCTGCATGGGCGTCTATTTGTAGTACGGTCAAATTTTCAAAATGTTCGTTGAACGCACGTATAGAACCTATGGAGATGGAATGTTCACCACCGAACAAGGTAACAAATTTGTTACGTTTTATATATTTTTTAGCAGTCTCATGTACTTTATTTACTACGGCTTCAGAAGAACTATTTTCGGTAATCGTATCTGCCAAATAAATACCTTGACGATAGACCTCAGACGCTGTCTCTATATCATACAGCTCCATATTCTCTGAAGCCTCCAAAAAAGCATCAGGGCCTTTATCGGCTCCTTTACCCCATGTACTGGTGCCATCGTAGGGCACGGGAATCAAGACAATTTTAGCGGTTTCTTGCTGTGCAAACTCATTGGGGATGCCTGCATAATTTTTTGTGGTCTTCACTTTACTTGTTTTTTTAGAAATATTAAGATTCTAACTTTTCTTGAATCTGTTCTTTGTTCACTGGGTCTTTTTTAGATCGATACCCTAAAATATTCAATAATTGTTCTGCCGTTTGTTGCTCCTTAAAAATTGAAACTTCAAATTCACCCTCTTCATCACGTTGTATCAAAAGGTGTTTGGGGTGTGGAATCAAACAATGCTGCAAACCACCAAAACCACCGATGGATTCTTGATAGGCACCAACATTAAAAAAGCCGATATAAAGTGGTTTATCCTTTTTAAATTTTGGTAAATAAATGGCGTTCATGTGCTGCTCACTATTATAGTAATCATCGCTATCACAGGTGAGTCCACCCAATAAAACCCGCTCGTACTCATCGTTCCATCGGTTGATGGGCAACATAATAAATCGCTTATTGATGGCCCAAGTATCAGGCAAAGTGGTAATAAAAGACGAATTGATCATATTCCATTTTTCACGGTCGTTCTGTTGCTTTTGGTAGAGTACTTCATAAATGGCACCGCCACTTTCGCCAACGGTAAAGCTACCGAACTCGGTAAAAATATGCGGAACGGCAACACCAGCTTCATCACAAGCTAATTTGATTTGGTTCACAATCTCATAGACCATATACTCATAGTCAAATTCAAAGGCCAAAGAATTTTTTGTTGGAAAACCACCTCCAATATTCAAACTATCTAAACTGGGGCATGCCTTTTTCAAACGAATGTATACCTTAAGGCACTTCATGAGTTCATTCCAATAATAGGCATTGTCACGAATACCGGTATTGATGAAAAAATGCAACATTTTTAGTTCTACTTGATCATTATTCTTGATCTGCTGCTCAAAAAACGGCACAATGTTTTTATAACCAATACCAAGTCTTGAGGTATAGAATTCAAACTTAGGTTCCTCTTCAGAGGCGATACGAATACCCACCTTAAAGGAGTCTTTGATCTCTTCTGTAAGTAGATCTAGCTCTTCGTAATTATCAATGATTGGAATGCAATTGTGGTGGCCCCTATTCAGCAGCCTACCGATATTTTCGATATAACGTTCACGCTTAAACCCGTTACAAATTACATAGGTATCATTTGAAACCAAACCTTGCTGTTTTAGGTTTTCTATGATTTCAATATCAAAGGCCGATGAAGTCTCTAGATGTATATCATTTTTAAGCGCCTCTTGCAATACATGATTAAAATGCGAACTTTTTGTACAATAGCAATAATTATACGTACCCTTATAATCGAGTTCTTTCATCGCTTTATCAAACCAACCCTTTGCCCTATTGATATTCTCTGATATCTTGGGCAAATAGGTGAACTTTAACGGAGCACCATACTCTTCTACAAGTTTTTTTAAACGAATGCCATGAAACTCCAAGGCATCTTGCTGCACCTTAAACTCCGGCTGGGGAAATTCATAGGTTTGACCGATAAGGTCGCTATATTTTGTATTCATTTTGTTTATGGAAATATAAATTTGATTAAATAAAAGTTCTCGGAAGGTTTAAGAACAATAATCAAATCATTATCTGCTTCTCTGTTGTCGGTACAAAAAAGTATGGATGTTGGCTGCCTACAATAGCAAATAAGAAGGCGGAAGCTAGCTTTAATTTTCGGTTACCCAATCTAAGGGCTGTCTTGGCGATTGACTTCCTCACTACCGTAGACCCGAACAAATAAACAGATTTCAATTGTTCAGCTAAAAAACAATGCAAAAGAAATTAAAAAAACAATACGTGTAACAAAAAAAGAAAAAAATTACACACCAATATCAGACTTTCCACCTGTCTTTTTCAATAATTTAATTTGATGAATTTCAATCGCCTTGTCTACAGGCTTCAACATATCGTACATATTTAGTGCCACTACGCTAGCTCCGTGCATGGCCTCAACCTCTACCCCTGTTTTGTAAAAGGTCTTTACGGTGACTTTTATTGTAATATTCAACCCATCAATCTCATAATCTATTCCGGCAAACTCAATAGGTAAAGGGTGGCAGTCGGGCAATAGTTCCGGTGTTTTTTTAAGGCCCAAAAAACCGGCAGCCTTGCTCATGGCAAACACATCTCCTTTGGGCACCCTATTTTCTTTAATGGCAGTAATAGTTTCTTGCGAGCCTACTTTAACAATGGCTTGCGCTACCGCAGTACGATGGGTGTTTTGTTTTTGCGTGATATCTACCATATACTATGTATTTACCTTCCATTGATAAGAATCGTCTTCAAACAACTCTTTGCCAAAAACTGGGACTTCTTTTTTAATTTCTTCGACTACATGATGCAATGCTTCAAAAACTTCTTTTCGATGTGGAGAAGAAACAAATACAAACAGACAGATTTCGCCTACACCCACTTTACCTATACTGTGATAAATATGCATACAGGTAAGGTTAAATTTTGTGAATGTAGCCTGCCTAATTTCATGAAATTTTATGTTGGCCATTTCTTCATAAGCCGTGTATTCTATTGCCTCAACTTTTTTGCCTTCAATTTCATCTGCACGTACCTGGCCCAAAAAAATATCATGGGCACCAATAGTGGTTTTGCTCTGATGTTTGGCAATGGAATTTGCTATAAATTCAGGAGTGATAGGCCCCCTTACAAATACATTTTTTAACTCTTCTTTCATTCAAAAGTATTTGCCCCTAAGGTAGTAAAGAATTAAAAAATGAGTCTTTTTCAATACTGTAAAAATGCTAAATTTGCTTTTTTAAATTTTTGGCCCCGTAGTTCAATGGATAGAATAGAAGTTTCCTAAACTTTAGATGCAAGTTCGATTCTTGCCGGGGCTACAAAGTAGGCCTGCAAAACATATAGAGCATGTAAAAGCTTCGCTTTTGAATCGAAGCCAGTATTGAGCTTAGCCGAAATGATTCTTGCCGGGGCTACAAAGTAGACCCGAAACACCTAGGAAGTATGGTCAAGTAGAACTTTTAATCGGGGCCTTTGTTGAGCCAGCCATAAACGGTTCTCGCTGGTGCAATGTTAAAATTGTTTTCCTCCCCTTGACCAATTCTTTACACTTTATCGAGAATAGCTAAAAAAATAATTTTTTTTCAGGAGTTTTTGGTTTTTGGTTGTTCTATATAAAAAGAATGAGCATGGAGAAAACTATACTATCAAAAAAAGAGATAATGCAAAGAGACGAACAAATAAAAAGAATTTTCGAATTCAACGATCTTTGTTTAAAAGGAATTGTGGTTTTTAGCGTAATACAATTTTTCGTATTCCTTTTTATCTTTTAAAATTAACCCCGCTCTTACGAGAACCTTACGATATAGACATGAAAAAATGCGCTACAACAATATTTTTTAAAGAAATAGAAGCTTTACTGACAAATTTGGGGTTATACCCAAAGAATTCTGACCAAACCTTTGTGCCTGTTGTTCAGCGTTTAAACGATAAAAAGCATTTATTTCGTTTTCACGATTAAGTACGTTCCATACTGAAAAAGCTATTTGCGCCCTGGTTTGTTCACCCCAATTGAACTGATATTGAGTTGAAAAATCCAGGCGTAGATAGTCTTTTAAACGCTCCGAGTTACTATTCGTAAAATTTAGTTCCCCCTCTACCACTTCATTGTTTACTTCAAGCGCAGTAAATGGTCTACCTGACCGCCAATTTAGACCAGCTGCCCACGACCAATTGCCTTTTGTAAAATTTGTGCCCGCAGTAAAAGCGTGACTAATATCGAAATTATTCGCAAAGCTAGGTTCCGGTAGTTCTTGAAACGAATATTGACTATCCAAGTAAGCGTAGCTTAGCCAAAAAGCGTTCTTTTCAAATTGTTTTCTTATTAAAATATCGGCCCCAAAAGCGCTATAAGACCCAAAGGTCCGTTCAAATTCATAAGGCCCTTGAAAACCTTGGCTTTGAGTTGTAATACCATCTACTTCTTTATAAAAGGGCACAAGGTTAAAAAGCCAGCCTGCTTTGTTATAGCTCATACCTATAGACCCTTGTTTACTCGTAATTACCGGTACGGATTCATTATTTGAAAGTTGCCATCTTCTTTTTTCAACTCCCAAAAAGTCATTCTGAAAGTTTATCACCTGTGACGTACTTTGATGTTTAAACTCACCCAATGCTTCAACGCTAAGGTTTTCATTAAAACGATGGCTAAGGCTTAAACGAGGTTGCCACAATCCTTTATTAAAATCATAAAGATAATTATAGCGAAGGCCCAAGGTTAATTTGGTATCAAGGTCTTTAGAAGAAAAACTTCCTTCACTAAAAACACCGTGTGTCTGTAACAGCTCACCCACCAATCGTATAAATAAAGGATTATCTATATTATCTAGGTTTGTAACTTTAGTTTCTGTAAAGTCATAGCCACCAATGAAACTCATTTGTTCATTCAGGGCATAATTCGCCATAACCCGAAGCTCTGTTTCAGAAACTTTGTTTTCTTGAATGAAACGCTGATCGGCTTCAATGGCTACATTGTTGGCATCTAACTTATAATCCGTATTATAAATTGAAACTGTTGTGCTAAGTTTTTCTGACCAATCTCTATTATAATTTAAACCAGCGGCAATAGTACTTTGATTTAGATTACTTTCCCTAATTTCTGCCTGTCCATTAAAGGTAGCGGTCTCATTAAACTTAAGACTATTGTTGGTCTGGATAAAGTTTAACCGTAATCGATCTTTTTGAGTTGGCTGCCAAAGCAGTCTTAAAGAGGTATCATAAAAATCGAAATCAATTTCAGATTCATTAATCATTGTCGTATTCTGTTGTATTTCAGTGTCTTGTGAAATACGATCAAAATAACTGGAATAGGTTGGTGTTTGTACAAAACCATTTAGGGCTTTTCTAGCCGCTATCTGTATGGAGGCTTTTTCACCTAAAGGGCTATCTAACGATGCATGGGCATCTATGAGGTTGAAACCAATACTCCCTTTAAAGTCTTTATTAAGTTTTGTGCTGGTTTTCATGGAAATTGTACCTGAAACGCCATCTGTTTCATAGGTATTGCTTCCATTTTTCTTAAGCTCGACCTTTTGTGTTATGCTAGGGTTGAACATCGATATTAAACCGAAAAAATGACCCGATTGATACATTTTAATACCATCCCATGTGATACGGTTTTGGTCATTACTACCCCCTCTGATATTGATGTTCGAAACGGTCTCATCGATACTTTGTATACCCGGAAATGCCTGTACAGACTGTAAAACATCATTATCAACCAGCCCTGGCAAGGTGCTGAATCTCTTGAAATCTAGTTGATAAGAACCATTATCCAATTGATCTACTCCTCTTACCAAAAAATCATAGACGACTACCTCAGCTAGTTGCTCTTGATAGGGCGTTAGAAAAAGGGTTTCGCATGCTTCTTGGATTTTAAGGGAATTTACCGCCAAACGAATAGGTTTATACCCTATATGTTCAATGGTGATAGTATCTTTTGCTTTAAGGTCTTTTAATTCGAAAAAACCTTCTTCATTAGAAATAGTGCTATTTGTACCTGTATACAGGGTCACAAAGGGCAGTACTTCATTGCTGTCTTTATCTTTTGAGTAACCGCAAAAACGTATGGTCTTTTCCTTAAGGGTGATAATAGTTTTGGAAATAAAGATAAAATCCAGATAAGTCTCAGAGCTTATTTTTTCTAGGGCCTTATCTAAGCTTAAGTTGTTTTTAGGAGCTTCTAAAACAATGTTTTCAACTAAATCGGAAGCATAATTAAATTGCACCCCATAACGCTCTTGTAATTCGTTCAAAATCTCGGAAAGCGCTAGCGTTTTCTCGTTAGATTGCGAAATACAGCGGGAATGGTAGAAAAAAGATAACAGTAAAAGACCTGAAAATAATAGCTTCTTACTCACGCATACTAAAACGTATCTCTTTTGGCTTTAGTATTTCGTAATCAAGCTCAAGCGCTTCCCCGATAGCTTTGAGAGCGCTATCTAAATCATCATGTGCAAAACCACCTGTAAATAAAGTTTTGGTATCAACCGTATTACTAGTGACAGAAACACCATATTGCCTTTCTAATTCGGCAAAAACTTCAGACAAAGGCGTACGTTCAAAATAACTTATGTTGTTGGTCCATTTAGGAGTATCGTAATTATGTTCACCACTTAGCACCTTACCTGCCTGAATTCTGAAATTATCACCCTGCTTCAATATTTGGGTGTGGCCATTTGCAACAACACGTACCGTACCTTCAAAACAAGCTACTTCAAAAAAATCGCCTCTTTGCTTAACATTGAATTCTGTACCTAATACGCTTATGGTACCTTCTGAAGTGACCACATCAAATTTTGCACCCTTGGCCACATCAAAAAATGCTTCACCTACCAATTTCACTTCCCTTTTATCTGCCCAATCTTGTTTAGAGTAGCTTATTTGAGAAAGTGCATTTAGTGTTACAGTAGAAGCATCGGGCAATTCTACGGTAGTTTGTTGAGCAACTTGTGTCTGTATGTTAATAGGTTGTTGGTTCAAAAAGAAATAGTAAAGACCGAATACCACAATGAGAACACTAGCAATACGCATCAAAGGTCTTAAATAATGCAATTTTCTAACCTTAGTTTCCGGTTGCATAACCTTACTTCTAAAACTATCAAAATCATTGTACTCAGAATGGTCGGCTGCTTTAAAATGTGAAGCATCCTTAACAATACGCTCAAAGAAAGGGGCATTATCCAAGGCATTAAATTCCTTCTTCTCTTCCTCAGAGAGCTGGTCCAATACCCATTTTTGTATTAAATTTTCCTTGTCCATGATTTTGACTCTTTGCCTATATAACAATCGTATCCTTAAATCTCCTGATTATTTTATCTTAAAATTTTCCAATTCTTTTTTTAATTGGTCAAAAGCAGCGTAAATACGGTACTCTACAACCTTTTTGGTGACCCCTAACAAATCGGCAATTTCTTGATGTTTTTTACCCTCTACCTTGTTTAATAGAAAAGCCGTTCGCTGTTCTTCAGACAATTTAGAAAGTACTTCTTGATACTTTTTCAGGTATTGTTCTTTTTCAAGAATAAACTCCGGATTCTCATTGGTGTATTGCTTAGGCGATTCATTTTTATATTTAAGCACTACCTTTTGGTGTTTTACCTCGTTAAGCATAAGATTATTGGCAGTAGTAAACAAAAAGCTCTTTGCCTTATCAGAAGTCACTTTGCTGCAATTTTCCCAAAGTTTGGCAAAAGCGTCTTGTGCTTTATCTGCCGGATTAAGATTTTCTCCATACCTGTAATAGAGAAAATCCTGAAGGCTTTTTATGTACTTATTGTATATGTTCTCAAATAAAGTCTCATTACAAATATCTAAATGCAGGTCTTTTTTCAACAGGTATTCTTTTTTGTTCTATAAAAGTAGAAAAACTTTTCTCAAAAAATTTTCAGGAGTTTTAAACGTTAAGTTGTTTTAGTTGTGGTAATACTATTAAAAATAGACCAAAGATGAAAACTGTCAGTAGAATTTTAGTCGCCTTTGTACTTGTTATGAGTTTATTACAAACCTCATGCAGAAAAGAGGAATTCGAATTTGTGGGTACTCCCCCAGAGGATGGGTTAAGTTCAAATTCTACCGTAGCTAACCTATTGATCAGAACGACCTTAAAAGATGGCTCCATAGATAATATTGTTGATGGCGCAAGTTGCTTTTCTGTTGCATTACCACTTACAGTCATTGCCAATGGCAACACACTTACTATCACCGATACAGATGGTTATGACGAAATAGAATTTATATTTGAAGAGCGTAATGATGACAATGATACCCTAGAAATAATTTTTCCTGTCACCCTTATTTTTGCCGATCATACCGAAGAAGAAGTAAACAATCAAACAGATTTTGAAACTTTCGTAAGTAGTTGTGGTGGTGAAAACCAAGTCGACGATGATATTGAATGCATAGATCTTATCTACCCGGTGGCACTTACCACCTTCAATACCAACAGTGAGCGGTTCAATTCGTTTTCAATAGTAAACGACAAGGTTTTATTCAACTTTATTACCAATTTAGATAAAAACGATATCGTCGATATTACATTTCCGTTAAACTTACTATTAAGTAATGGAGATGAACTACAAGTTTTTGATCTTCAAGAGTTGGAAAATAGTATTGCCGATGCATCTAATGATTGTGATGAAGATGATGATAACAATTTTGACGATGATGATTGTCAAGGTTGTAGTGAAGACGAAATAAAAGAACTCTTCCTTTCATGTGATGATTGGATAGTAGATAGTTTAAGGCGTGATAATATGTTTTTACAAACACAGTATGAGGACTTATCCTTTAACTTTCAAGAGAATGATATTCTTGTGGTCACATCATCTACGGAAACTTTCACTGGAAATTGGTTCGTGACAGAAGGCGTCGATAATATTGTTCAGATAGAAATTGTTGTTCCCGGGCTTGAGGACTTTAATGATGTTTGGGATGTGAATGAAATTGCCTTGGTCAATAGTCAAGGAAAAGTAAATTTACTTGCTGGCAATGATAGATTGCGTTTGGCAAACAATTGTTCCAATTAATAAACCAATTTCGGCCATAGTTTTACTTAAACTATGGCTAGCTAAACACCATGTCTTCGAAATGGGTGTTCTTAGGTTCGATTTAATCCTGACCCAACCCTAAGGGGTATTACCATTACCCAGCTTTATAGAAACTTTATTACACTAACAAAACAGCAAATCTAAATCTCTTTTAGATCAGTTTTACTTTCCATGGCAATTCTCATATGTTCTATACTTTTTGCTTTACATCGATATATGTGAAGGTCATCGAAAAAGTTGACGTTTCATCTAAGCCCATCAGGAGATGGGCCAAATCAACTGTTTTATAGGTGTAAACCAACAACCCAAATTGCATGAAGACCATTATCATTGACGACTGTAAAATGCAAAACCTGACCACAAGTACTTTGGTCAAGAATAATCGAAACTTAGACTTTTTGGGTTCGTATACCGATGCTAAAAAAGGTTTGGCCGCAGTTAATAAACTAAAGCCCGATGTTTTGATTTTAGATGTTGAAATGCCTGATTTAAATGGCTTTGATGTACTTAAAAACCTAAAACACGATTGCCAAGTTATAATGTACTCTACACAAAAACAATACGCTTTTAAAGCAAACCTATTTAGTCAGGTCGAAGATTTTTTAGTAAAGCCTATTAATAGAACCGGCCTTGATAGCTCGGTATCAAAACTAGTAAGCAATTCTTTATTCAAAAGATATAAAGGAAATTTTGCTAGTTTATGTTTACAAAGAACAGATTTCGTTAGAGCTAGCTAACAATAGTAAAATAATGATCCTTTATGTGAACTTTACTCCTGTTTTGTCTTTAGACTTACCAACAACCTCCC
>CAYGUZ010000005.1:0-17339 GCA_964353215.1 uncultured Flavobacteriaceae bacterium | reverse complement strand
CTTTATAATCGTTCATAAATTCATTTTTCGGGTAGTTCGCAAACCTAGTTCTATCCCTTTCTAGAAAGCGAAAAACAAAATCGGAAAAATAGCCCCTGTTGTCCAAACTTTCCACTCGTTCTTCTTCTAAAGTACCAATGGGCACGAATACATCAGGAATAATACCTCCACCACCATATACTATCTTGCCTTTTGGAGTCTTAAACTTTAAAGAATCCGCTACTTTGATACTATCTACAGAAACCAGTTCGCCGCTATTGTAACGTTCCATAAATTTTTGATAGTAGTCTTTGTGACCCTTATCATATGACTTTTGAATAGAACGCCCCGTTGGTGTATAGTAACGTGAAACCGTTAATCGTACGGCTGATCCATCTCCTAAATCCATCTCACGCTGCACTAGGCCTTTTCCGAATGAACGCCTGCCAACAATAGTTCCGATATCATTATCTTGTAGTGCACCAGCAATAATTTCGCTGGCAGAAGCTGAACGCTCATTAATCAACACATATACTTCCTTATCTTCAAAACTCCCTTTTTTGGTAGCAAACGCTTTGTTTATGCGTCCTTTTTTGTTCTTGGTATATAAAATGAGCTTTCCCTCTTTCAAAAATTCGTCCGCTAATTTTTCAGCTATCCCAAGATATCCACCAGGATTGTCACGTAGATCCAACACCAGTTTTTGCGCACCTTTTCTTTGAAGTCTGTTTAAAGCCTTTTTAAACTCGTCAAACGTAGATTCTGCAAATCTGTTAATCTTAATATAGCCCAAATCACGAGATAGCATGAAGTTTGCCTCTACGCTACGGATGGGAACGACACCACGTGTCACATTTACAAAAAAGACCTCGTTCTCAGGTTTTTTAAGCACTTTAAGGCGAACTTTGGTGCCTCGTTCTCCCTTTAGCTTGGCAATTAACTCGCTATTCAATATTTGCTTGCCGAAGAGGGTATCCTTATCCGCCATTAAGATTTTATCTCCGGCCTTTATTCCATTAACATCGCTAGGCCCATCTTTAATTGCCCTTACCACGGTTATGGTATCTTTTACTCTTTTAAACTGTATGCCAATGCCCACAAAATCACCTTTCATATTTTCGGCAACGGCTTCCATTTCACTTTTTGGTATATAAACCGAATGGGGGTCAAGTTTGCCTAAAATGTTGTTCACCGTAACATCTACAATGCTATCGGTATCAATATCATCTACATATTCATAATCGATATAATCTATTAACCGGTTAAGCTTATCTTTTTTTGAATTGGTAGAAAAAAGTTTTTCTGGAGAATCGTTAAAGTGGAGTTTACCACCAATGAAGATGCCAATGGCAACGGCCAATGCCAATAAAGTGGGCAATATATAACTGTATTTCTTTTTCATAGCTGTTTGCCTAAACCATTTCTTCTAAAATGGGCATATGCATGGTTTCGACCCCTGCGCGCTCTAAAAATCGTAGCCCAGAATCGTCTTTATAGGCTTTTTGATATACCACCCTTTTTATACCTGATTGATGAATTAATTTACTGCAATCCCTACACGGCGATAAGGTAATATAAAGTGTGGCCCCTTCACAAGACTGGGTAGAAGCAGCGACCTTTAAAATTGCATTTGCCTCGGCGTGCAGAACATACCATTTTGTATCACCTTCTTCGTCTTCACAAACATTTTCAAAACCTGTTGGGGTGCCATTGTATCCATCAGAAATAATCATCCTATCCTTTACAATAATCGCTCCGACCTGCTTTCGTTGACAATACGATAGTTTGCCCCATTCTTTAGCCATTCTCAAATAGGCCTTATCATATTTTTCTTGCTTGCTCTCCTTCATAAAATTAAATATACCCGCTTTGAAAATGCCTTACAACCTTATTCGCTTAAAATTAACTATCGGTCTAGTTAGGAAACGTCTCGATTAACATAGGTATTGTGGCAATAAGAATCAAAATCGATGTAACCCCAATAAAGATAGATTGCTTCACCTTTAACACAGATTGCATGAGAAATGCTAAAGTCAAAATCATTAAAATGATTATGATTTGAGAGAATTCAATACCTGCAGCAAAACCCAGTAGCGGCGATAGTTTATGCTCTTCTTCTGCCATTAACATATTAAAATAGTTTGAAAAACCGAAACCATGGATTAACCCGAAAAAAGCAGTTGCAAGACATTGAAAATAGATGCCTGTAACGTGCTCTTTTCTAAATACCCTGAAAAAATTGAGTACCGCTGTTAGCGCTATGGTAACCGGAATTAAAAATTCAATTAACTCTACATCTATCGAGAAAATACCATACACTGAAAATGCCAAAGAAGTGCAATGTGCAATGGTAAATATTGTGGCCAAAACCAATACGGGTTTCCAGCTTTTAAAAGTAAACGGAATTGCCAAGGCGGATAAGAAAAGAATATGGTCATAGGCACTTAAATCTAAAACGTGTTCTAAGCCCAATTTTATATAAAACCAAAAATCTTGCATATTTATTAGTTACAAGTTTAAAGTTACAAGTTATAAGCGTTTCGCAGTACCTGCTAGTAGTTTTCTTTGAAAATTTTACTATTGCAGGTACTATACTGTTCAGAGATTAGCTACTAATTACTAACTCTTAAATTAAACCATCCCTCTTTCTTGTTGAATGACCTCATAAGCTTTTTGTACTTCTTTAAATTTTTCTTCAGCGCCTTTTTTAATGGCTTCATTGTCGGTAATTACCTTATCGGGGTGGTACTTTTTCGCCATATTTCGATAGGCCTTTTTTACCTCATCGTCTGTTGCAGATCGTTCAATTTCTAAGATTTTATAAGCATTATCGGCAGATTTAATAAACATCGCCATAATACTCTCAAAATCGTTCTGCCCCACGCGAAGGTAACCTGCCAATTCTCTTAATTTATTGACTTCTGGTTGACTAACTTGGCCATCCGCCTGCGCAATTCCAAATAAAAAGTGTATCAATTGCAAACGCACCTCATAACGTGTTCTTTGATTTAAATAGGAACAGATACGTTGAGCAGAAACTTCTCTCTTTTTAATGACATCGTTAAAAGTTCTAAAAATTGCATTTGATTTTTCTTTGCCATAGGTACTCACAAAATACTGCCTTACGTAATCGAGCTCTCTTTGACTTACCTGACCATCGGCCTTTATTACAATGGAACAAAGTGATAAAAGATTCAATTCAAAATCTGCAGGCGAAACCGTTTGTTTGGTAAAATCTCGAAAAACCGTTCTAGCTGCCCCGCCTTTATTATTATTTAAATTATCTAGAAAACTACCTATCAGAAAGCCTAAGATAGCACCCGGAAAACGTAAAAAAGAATACCCTATAATGGCTGCAAACCACTTGATCATAAATGAAAAATTGAAATTTCAAATATAGCCCTTTGAATAGTCAAAGACATGTTAAGTCCCACAAAAAAATACGACAAAAAACCTATCTTTGTAAATCTTAAAAAATAGACTATGTATCCTGAGGAATTAGTAAAACCAATGAGAAACGATTTAGCAAGTGCTGGATTCGAAGAATTATATACAAGTGAAGCCGTTGAGAATGCATTAAAAAAAGAAGGCACAACACTAGTTGTTGTAAATTCTGTTTGTGGTTGTGCGGCGGCGAATGCGAGGCCAGCGGCAAAACTAAGCTTGCAAAACGATAAAAAGCCCGATCATATTACTACGGTATTTGCCGGTGTAGATACAGAGGCTGTCAATACTGCAAGAGCAGCAATGGTTCCTTTTCCACCTTCATCACCAAGTATGGCCCTATTTAAAAATGGAGAATTGGTCCATATGATCGAAAGACATCATATTGAAGGTAGACCAGCTGAAATGATTGCTGAAAACTTGACAGAAGCATACAACGAACATTGCTAAGAATAGTTTAAAACTACTAAAAAAACCATCTCTTTTTTGAGGTGGTTTTTTATTTTTACGCCATGCAAAAGTTGCTTTCATATCCATTAACCATTCTTTTCTTTCTTTTCTTCGGATTAGCACTTCTCTTCTTTCACCCAATACAGTGGATTTGTTTTAATGTTTTTGGTTATAATGCACATAAAAAAAGTGTAAGCCTTTTGAATAGATGTTTAATGCTTTCCACCAATGTTCTAGGCACGCGATATACCTTTAAAAACAATCAAAATATACCGTTAGATAAGCCCATTATCATTGTTTCTAACCATCAAAGCATGTATGATATTCCACCTATCATATGGCACATGCGTAAATTTCATCCAAAGTTCGTAAGCAAAAAAGAATTGGGCAAAGGCATCCCCAGTGTATCATACAATCTTAGGCATGGGGGTTCTGTTTTAATAGATAGAAATGATGGAAAGCAGGCCATTACCGAAATAGGAAAGCTGGGCACTTATATAGAAAAATACAATCGCTGCGCCGTTATTTTTCCTGAAGGTACGCGAAGTAGAGATGGCAACCCAAAGCCCTTTAAACCAATGGGGTTAAAAATGTTGCTGAAAAAAGCGCCATCTGCATTAATCGTTCCTATAACTATAAACAACTCTTGGAAGTTGTTGCGCCATGGCAAATTTCCGATGGGCATTGGTGCGCACTTAAAATTTAAAGTGCATCCGCCCATAGAAAATAAAGGGAATATCGATGATCTACTTTCAAAAATTGAGCAACAAGTCACAAAAAACATTTTAGTAGATTAATGAACGACTCAGAATTGGTAGAAGAAACCATTGTATTCGTAAAAGAAACTTTAAAAGGTGCGGAAGGCGGACATGATTGGTTTCACATTCAACGTGTATTCAACAATAGCCTACTACTGGCCAAAGAAGAGAATGTAAACATTTTAGTGGTCAGTCTTGCGGCCCTATTACATGATATTGCGGATCCAAAATTTCATAATGGCGACGAGAGTATAGGGCCACAAAAGGCAAGGGATTTTTTAAACTCTTTAAACGTAGATGGCAAAATAATTAAGCATGTCATCGACATTATAAAAAACATTTCTTTTAAAAATTCTTTAGATAAAAATCGAAAGCCATTTAATTCAAAAGAGTTACAGGTCGTTCAAGATGCCGATCGATTAGATGCCATTGGTGCCATTGGCATTGCTCGTGCCTTTAATTATGGTGGCTATAAAAACCGAGAATTATACAACCCCGATATTGCACCTAACCTGAGCATGACCAAAGAAGCCTATAAGAAATCTAAGGCGCCAACAATCAATCATTTTTATGAAAAATTACTTTTGTTGAAAGATAAAATGAATACGGCCACGGGTAAAAAAATAGCCGAACAACGCCATCAGGTAATGCTTGGCTATCTTGAGCAATTCTATAAAGAATGGAACGGCCAACTTTAAAATAGCACCTCGCATTATTAAACCTCTTTTTGTATCTTCAAAACACACAAATTTAATTATGAAAAAGAATTTTCATCTCTTTAGCCTTCTATTCATTTTCAGCTTTTACAGCAGCATTGCCCAAGACGCTGTTGGTGCTAATTTCTGGAAACTGTCTGATGGAAATAGTATTGTTTGGGATTTGACCAAGGAAAAAAGACTGCCACACAAAGACAATATTGAAATGTCGGGCAGAAAAGTTTCTGCAATTCTTTACTATGGGATTGATGAAGATAAAAACTTAAGTATTACTAAAGATGTTATTTTTCCGCAGCTCAGAACTTATAACAAATCCAATGAACCCGATTGGAAGAAGTATCGCGCCTATTTCAGAAAGAGAATTGGTGATGATGCTTCACCAACGATTACCCACAATGAAAAACTCATAATTCCTTCAAAAATCGACTCTATTAAAATTTCTGGAATGCTTACTTTTTATTGTACTCCGGTCAATGGTTTGCAGGTTACCAAAACCTTTTATCCATCCATGAAAAACCGCTTTTTGGCAGAAAAATGGGATATTAAAAATATAGATGCTACGAAAAAAGAAGTGTTTTTTACCAACTATTCGCTTCAGCAAAAAGAATTGGGTTACAAGGGCTCATACAAACATGAAATATATAGCGATGCTATTGATAAAGTAGTTATCGCTCCAAATGAATCATATAGTTTTCCGGTTTATTATGGGGCAACTTTAAATGATGAAAAAGCTACAGATTTTGATTTTAAAACGGCACTGACGCAACGAAAGCAATTTTTAAAAGGACTTCAAGAAAATTTGGTCCTAAATACACCTGATGAAGTCGTTAACACACTATTCTATTTTTCAAAAATAAGAGCTTCAGAAAGTATCTTCGATTCTTCAATGGGCCTAGTACACTCACCTGGGGGCGGAAATTACTATACAGGTATTTGGGCAAATGATCAAGTAGAATACAGCGGGCCCTTCTTTCCATATTTAGGGTATGAAAATGCCAGTACGGCCGCCTTCAACACCTATAAGAAGTTTCTTGAAAACATTCCAACGGAAGATACCCATATTCCTTACGCTTTTGAGGTCGATGGCATATTCCCCATGAAACATTTAGATCGTGGCGACGCCGCTATGATTGCTTATGGCACATCGTTATATCTGCTTTCTATCGGTGATATAGAGCAATCTAAAAAGTTATGGCCATTGATCGAGTGGTCTATCGAATATTGCCATAAAATGCGAAACCAAGCCGGTGCCGTACAATCAGAATCTGATGAGATGGAAGGCAGAATAGAAACTGGTACCGCCAACCTCTCTACTTCAACATTATATTATGGCGGACTCAAATATGCCTCAAGACTTGCCAAAGAACTAAAACTGCCTAAAGAAGCCGCTTTGTATGCTACTAGGGCAAATGAAATGGAGGCGGTTATCGAAAATTATTTTGGCAGCACCATAGAAGGTCTAGAGACCTATAAATATTTTGAAGAAAACACCTTATTGCGCCATTGGATCTGTCTGCCCCTAACAATGGGAATCGATAAAAGGAAGCAAGGCACGCTCACAGCACTTTTTGAAAAGCTTTGGACGAAAAACGGTATTTTGGTAGAGCTAAATCCAAAAGTGCCAGTAGAAGATGCTATTTTTTGGGATAGGGCAACCCTCTATGCCCTTAGAGGTGCAATGCGAGTAGGTGAAGTTGATCTTGCTTATGGCAAACTAAAAAGTTACTCCCAAAAAAGACTTTTAGGAGACCATGTTCCTTACGCCATTGAGGCTTACCCCGAAAATAACATGAAGCATTTATCTGCGGAAAGTGCCCTTTATTGTAGAATTATTACCGAAGGTTTATTGGGTATAGAACCTATAGGTTTTAACAAAACACAACTATCACCAAGTTTACCGGATGGTTGGGATTTTTTATCTCTTAAAAATATATTTATAGCCGGAAAACCGATGGATATTTCTATTAAACGAAGAAAAGGCAAACTACTGGTCAGGGTAGAAAAAAAAGGTCAAGTACTCTTAAATAAAACTATTAAAAGTGGTACGTCTACAGCAGTAAACCACACACCATAAGTAATTTATTGTTAAACCTTCCTCAATTTTTTACTCAAGTCGTTTTTTTGTAAAAATAAAAACATACGTCGTGTGCTTATTATAAGCTACTTTACCTTCTATTTTGTACAACGTCAAGAAATCGTCTCGCTTTCCCTAAATATGATCAATACACTTGTTAGGCGTATTTTTTATTGCACACCCCAAACCCTTAAGGTATAGTGTTGTTTCAATTTAGAAATTATTACTATTTAAAAACAACCTCGACCAACTGCTTTTTATTACCTCTTTTGGCATAAAATAAAAGCTGGTCTTTAGTAGAATCGATCAGCGGTTTAGATACCATTAAAGGCAGTCGGGCTTCTTCATCATCAATGACTTTTTCATAATCAAGTTGACCTGATTCATCTAACGAAATTAAAAATACATTTCTATTTCTACTCAAGCCCTGCTTAAAGATCAATCGTTCTCCATTAATAAGTTGCGGATTTTCGGTGGCAGTACAAATGAAAAAATAGGTCTTACCATCTTTGCTATACGAACTGTAGGAAGCATAGGCGCCATCGCCTTGCGTAACTTCTGCCTTATTAATATTCCTTGTCCAAATTAAATCACCATTTATATCCAATTTTGCACTCACAATGTCATTGTGATGAAAACGCTCTACTTTCATTCGCTGTCCGGCACCAGTGACCTGCAGACTGTTGGTCACAAAATATTCTTCTGCATTAAAAAGGATGTCATTTTCATCGGTAACATTCACGCTTTTAAATACAAGGTTTTTGATTACTTTATCTTCTTCTCTACCAAATTTATCTTCCATGAATTGTTCAGAAAAGGGATGGTATTTTTTAGATGTAATGGCAAGAGAACTCGGGTTTATATCAAAATATGATACCCCGTTATACCGATTATCTTTTCTATCGGCATAGAATCCTACACATAACAACCTATTATTAGTTGTAATCGGATATAAACCTTCAGAATACTTATCAGGGTCATCGAAAGATTGTGTTTTGGCGATACCTCCTGAAATTTTTATCAGTTCATATTGAAACTTACGCTCCTCAACCTGAAAACGCTTCTTTTTAAAATACGCTTTTCCAACAATAAAGGCTTCTTCTAAATTATTAGATAGGGCTATTTGCTCAAAAGCATAGTTCTTTTCTTCTACTTCTGCTGAAAAATCTTGTTCCCACTTCTTGTTCAAATTGGTATCGAACAAATGAATGGTATGCTGATTTTTTTTACCTTTAATATGATGTGTACTAATAATAAAACCTGTCTTCTCCGGATTAAAAAGTAGAGTAGTTGAAAATCCGTTTTTAAAGTTTCTGTTGTAATAATTTCTACCAAATGCGCCTTCAACTGCAGGAGTCTTAAACTCTAAAAGACTTGTCTCCTTAAAATTATAGTTGACCAAATTCGAGGTATGGGCAGTGTATTTGTAAATGCCGTAATCAAAATCATAGTTCAAAAAAATAAGATGCAGTTGGCCATTTTTTGTGAAACCGTCCACAAACTGCATTCCTTTCAACTTGTAATTGTATTCAGAAACCAATTCTAGATCCTTATTGTAATGTTCAATAAAATAGCCTTTCGGCTTTAAAATAAGGCCTTGAAAATAGGCCCTGACCAAAATATAGCCTCCATCACCATCATTATCTATGGTAACCAAGTTCGAATACCGATACCTATCATTAAACTTCTCACCAAAATCATAAGAAACAGGCATTTTTTGCGCAAAAGATTGCATACCTATTGTCAACACACATACTAGAAGTAATCTTGTAATCATAAAAGTAGCTTTGGTTTTACCAAGGCTATGAACCGGGAAAATTTGCTTTGCGCTTTTCTAAAAAGGCCGTAGTGCCTTCTTTAAAATCTTTGGTGCCGAAACACGCTCCAAAAGCATCAATTTCAACGGCATAGCCATTCTTATCATAGCTATAACCTGCATTTACCGCTTTTATTGCCTGTTTTATAGCAACTGAAGAGTTATTCGATATCTTGCTTGCTAGCTTTTGACAAAGTGGTAATAACTCTTCTTGGGCGACCACGTAATTAACCAGGCCGCAATCCAGTGCTTTTTGGGCGTCAAGCATGCCTGCAGTCATGATAAGCTCCATCGCTTTTCCTTTACCTATTAATTGTGGCAAACGTTGCGTACCGCCATAGCCCGGTATCACCCCTAAAGAAACTTCTGGCAAACCCATTTTTGCATTGTCACTGGCTATTCTAAAATGACAGGCCATGGCCAATTCTAACCCCCCTCCAAGAGCAAACCCATTAACGGCGGCGATAACCGGGGTACTTAAGTTCTCAACGAGGTCAAATAGAATTTCCTGTCCTTTAGCGGCCAATTTTCCACCTTCTTTTACCGAAAAATGGGCGAATTCTGAAATATCCGCTCCAGCGACAAAGGCTTTTTCTCCACTGCCAGTAATGATTATCGTCTTTATTTCAACATCCGCATCTAGCTCTTTAAATGCTTCATGAAGCTCATA
This sequence comes from uncultured Flavobacteriaceae bacterium, assembly GCA_964353215.1. Lineage (GTDB taxonomy): Bacteria > Bacteroidota > Bacteroidia > Flavobacteriales > Flavobacteriaceae > Croceitalea. The sequence goes on along the minus strand of CAYGUZ010000005.1, from coordinate 7,432 downwards.
TATGGTGTCTTTATTAAGCGCATTCAACTTCTTAGGCCGGTCTATGGTAATAATGGCTATATTATTTTCTTCTTCTATATAGATGTTTTCGTAATTCATTAATTGGATGTTAGCTGTTGATATGAGATAAAATTAACCATTCAAGTTTCAAACGACAAAACCATTTTAGAAGTTGTCCATAAAACCATTTTTGAAAACTGATTGTTATTCTTTTGGAAATTTTACCGTAAAGACCGTTCCCTTGCCTTCTTGCGATGTAAAGTCAATAGAACCGCTATAATTCTCAACAATATTTTTTACCATACCTAATCCAAGGCCCATACCGCTGGATTTTGTAGTGAACTTCGGCTCAAAAATCTTTTCTTTAAACTCATCTGCGATACCTACACCATTATCTGCAACAGATATTTTTACTTGATTTTCTTCAGAAGCGACCGTCACCAAAATACGAGGATTCTCTACTTCAGGCACAGCCTGTATCGCATTTTTGACCAAGTTTGTAATCACGCGTATCAGTTGTGTGCGATCCAACTTGGCAATTAAGGCTTCATCTTCAGCGATAAAATGTATATAGGGTTCATGAAAAATATCTAATGCTAATTTTGAAACCTTTACCACGTTCAGGGTCTCTTTTTGCTGTGCTGGCATATCGGCAAAATTCGAAAACGCCGAAGCAATATTGCTCATCGTATCTATTTGTTGCACCAAGGTTTTAGAGAACTCTTTCATTTTTCGCTCGGCATTGGGGTCTTCAGGGTCAAATTTTCGTTCAAAACTTTGCACCGTAAGTCGCATAGGCGTTAGCGGATTTTTAATCTCATGTGCTACCTGTTTGGCCATTTCACGCCATGCCTGTTCACGCTCACTTCTTGCTAATTTTGCCGCACTTTGTTCTAATTCATCTATCATGGCATTATAAGCATCTACCAACTTGCCTATCTCTTCACTAGGGTCTTCAATTATGATTTTTTCGTTGCGTTTGTTCAAATTGGTTTGCCCCATCTTATCAGAAATGGTCTGCAGTGACCTGGTAATGTATTTTGAAATAAAATAGGCCAATAGAATCGCTGATAACAACATGACCAAATACACCCCCCCTAAGCGCATTAAAAACTCCCTTAGTTCCATATCATTAAACGAATTATCCTCAAAATAAGGAAGGTTCATAATGCCTATGGGCTTAAACTTAGGGTCGGTTATATAGTTATAAGATGCCTGGTACTTATCTCCTGCCGTGCGTTTCTTTTCTACATAACGTTTATTAGTGCTGGCCAATAAATTGTTCAATACATCGGCATCTAAACAATTTGCTACCGAATCGGCTTCAAAGGCAGGTTTAGAACTTTTTATAAGTGCACCCTCTAAATCATAAATATTGAAGTTTACATTTTGAACGTCCGAGATTTTATAAATCTCATTTCTGAAAATATACTCTAGATTCTCCGTTTTTGGTTCAAAGGTGGTTTCTTTTAAAACATAATTGATGCTCTGTAGTATCTGTTCTTCTTTACGTTCCAACCTGTTTTGATGGTAATCTTTTGATTGTTCACGATACTGATAAATGGTCACCCCAGCGATGAGTACAGATGCAATTAGCACCAACAAAATCATGGTAAAAAAAATGCGAGACCGTAAGGATAGTTTTTTGAACAAGTAAGACCTAATTTGGATTTAAAGTTAGCAATAATCAAGCCAATTAAAATGCAAGTTCAAGAATCAAATGCAAATACAATGATAAAAGCTTTCTTGAGTTTGAACTTTGCACTAAAACCTTTTTTAGGCTTCTGGGTCATTATCTCGAATACGTTTGTACAAACGAATACCCAACATTAATAAAATGCCCAAAAGAATAACCCCTAAGACTCCATAGATCCAATTCACGGCACTTTTTAAAATCACTAAGAATACCACAGCGAAAAGAATTAACGTAGCACCTTCGTTCCAGATGCGCATAAAGTTGGAAGAGTACTTCACCTCATCACGTTGCAATTGGCTAAAAATCTGGTGACATTTAAAATGGTAGGCAATCAGTAAAACCACAAAACCCAGTTTTACCTGCATCCATGGTTGATATACTAGGGCTGTTTGTAAGTGCAATAACCAAAGCGCAAAAAACACACATAAAATTGCCGAAGGCCAAGTAATGATAAACCATAATCTTTTGGTCATCAGTTTTAACTGCTTGGTCAAAATCTCTTTTTCAGGCGATGGTTTTGCATTGGCCTCAATATGATAGATAAACAAACGTGGAATATAAAAAAGCCCCGCAAACCATGTAATCACAAAGATTAGATGAAGGGATTTTATGTAGTTGTATAATTCCATTGTTTAAGGTACATCAATGTTAGTTCATGGTAAATTTAATCAACAAAAAACCATCGGCCAATAGGCGTCAACTTAATACTTCTCGACTCCGCTCGAAGTGACAAACTTCTAGTCTTCCACACTCAGATACTCAAGACTCAAAGCATTAAATTGAGCGTTGAATTCTTTCATTTCCTTATCCACCAAAGCATCAAAGGCATCTAATTGCGTGTTTATCTTAGCTGTCATTTCATTCTTGACTGCGATGTCTTGTTCCGTAGGGGGAAAATCGTCTATTGACACCAGGCTGTTCAAATGCGCCAATTTATTCGTTAATTTAATGGGAAAGTTTAAAGGGTCTTGATTACTCTTATTTTTGGTTTGATACAAGGCCTTTTCTATTTCGCCAAAACCTTCTTTCATTTTCTTCGCTTTTTCCACCAAAGCTTTCGTTGCCTCATTATCATTGTACTGTTTAGAGAAGGCATCTAATCTCTCATTAATTTTACGAATCTTTTTTATGGATTGATGGGCCTTATCGACAGTTTCGTTGATGCTTGATATAAAATCATACTGCTTCTGCATAGCAGCTACCGAAACTTCGGCACGAGGGTCGGGTAGAATTTTGAAGGTCTCACTTTGTGTCGTTCCATTCACGTTTAAATGGACTTTATAGCTTCCAGGAACTGCTTTCGCACCATCTAAATTGGCCCACCAAAGTATCATTCCCTTTAAGCGCTCGGCACCCTTGCCACGGGTATCCCAAACGTGGGTATTCCCTCCTTTTTCAACCTTCAACTTATTCTTTTTCTCCTTGGCAAAAGTGCTGAAATTACCGAGGGTATCCCCTGCCATTGAGGTATAGGTAAGACTGATACTGTCTTTTTCATTCTTATCTCTTATATAAAAATGGGTGACCACCCCATTAGGATGGTTTTGCCCAGAAGTTAGGCTTGGTTCGGTAGCCGCTCTTCCTTTTGTTCGATACGAATCTTTAGGGGCGAACAACTTCATAGCAGCACCTTTATCCGAAGCATTTAACTGATGTAATACGGTTAAATCATCTAAAACCCAGACACTACGCCCTTGAGTGGCGACTACTAGGTTATTATCTTTTAAAGCCAAATCGGTAATAGGTACTATGGGCAAGTTCAACTGAAATTTCTCCCATTTGGCACCATCGTTAAAAGAGACATACATTCCTGTTTCGGTACCCGCATACAACAATCCTTTTTGTTTAGGGTCTTCGCGGAGCACACGCGTAAAATGTTCACTCTCGATACCATTGGTGATTTTTGACCAGGTCTTTCCATAGTCGGTAGTTTTATATAAATACGGGGCGAAATCGCCCAGTTTATATCGCGTAGCGGCAACATAACAGGTGCCTTCATCAAAAGCGGAAGGTTCGATGCTGTTTATCATACTCCACTCTGGCATATTAGGCGGGGTGATGTTCTCCCAGTTCTGACCACCGTCTTTGGTGATGTGTATTAAACCGTCATCACTACCTACCCAAAGCAAACCTTCTTTCAGCGGACTTTCATTCGCTGCAAAAATGGTGCAATAGTACTCTACACTAGTGTTATCTTGAGTTATTGGCCCACCTGAACTTACCAGTTTGTCTGGGTCGTTTCTTGTTAAATCTCCACTAAGCAACTTCCAGCTTTGCCCTTCATTTTCCGTAAGATGTACATGGTTTGAAAACGTGTATAATTTTTTCGGATTATGACGACTAAAAATAATAGGGAAGTTCCACTGAAAACGATATTTCATCGCTTCGGCTCCGGCTCCCATGGGATTGTCTGGCCATACATTGATTCCCCGAACCGTGTTGTTCTTATGGTTCACCCGCGTTAAGAATCCATCATAACTACCTCCATACACAATATCATTATCCGTAGGGTCTACCGCTATGTGGGCACTCTCACCCCCGGCCGTAGGCTCCCAATCATCTTCGCCAATACTTCCCCCATCGGAGCGGTGGTTCACTCGTATGGTAGAATTATCTTGCTGCGCCACATAAATACGATACGGAAAAGCATTGTCCGTGGTCACGCGATAAAACTGTGCCGTAGGTTGGTTATAATAGGTACTCCATGTTTCCCCACCATCGTAGGTAACTTGGGCACCACCATCATCACCAATAATCATACGTTTGCTATTTTCTGGGGCGATCCATAAATCGTGATGGTCGCCATGCGGGGCATTAAAGGTGCTAAAGGTCTTACCCCCATCGGAACTTTTATGATAACGTACATTCAACACATAGACCACGTCTTCATCTTCGGTATCAGCATATAAACGGGTATAGTACCATGCACGTTGGCGCAATTTACGTTCGCTATTTACTTGCGTCCATTTTTTTCCACCATCATCTGAGCGGTACAGACCTCCCTTTTCTTTGTTTTCTACAATTGCCCAGACCCGTTCACTATTTTTTGGGGAAACGGTTACACCAATAATCCCCAAAGTATCTTTTGGAAAACCTTCATTTTTAGAAATTTCCATCCAGGTTTCGCCACTATCGGTACTTTTCCAAAGGGCAGAACCGTCTCCACCACTACTCAAGGAATAAGGAGTACGTTTTGCACGCCATGTAGATGCATATAAAATACGTGGATTGTTGGGGTCAAAAGTTAGGTCCACAGCCCCAGCTTGGTCATTTACAAAAAGTTTTTTGTTCCACGTTTTACCTCCATCGGTACTTTTATAAATACCTCTTTCTTGGGTGGGTTTATAGATATTACCCAATACTGCTGCATAAACCGTATTGTGGTCCGTTGGATGAATACGTATACGCGGTACATGACGGCTATTTTCTAGCCCTGCCGATGTCCAGGTTTTTCCCGCATCTTCGGTTTTCCAAATTCCATACCCGCTGGAAACATTTCCACGAAGGGTCTTTTCGCCACCACCCACATAAATCACATTGGGGTCACTTTTGGCAACCTCAACGGCCCCGATACTCCCACCAAAATAGCCATCGGAGATATTCTCCCAGGTACGCCCGCCATTTAGGGTTTTCCAAACACCGCCACCTGTAGACCCCATATAAAATAAGTTGGGTTCGCCAGGCACGCCGGTTACGGCAGCGGAACGGCCACCACGGAACGGACCTACCAAACGGTACTCCATGCTGGAATATAATTCTGAAGGAATTGAAGGCGCCGCCTTCTGGGTTTTATTTCTTCTTTGTGCGTCTGTAGAAATTGTAGAAAGGGAAAGGGCAAACAATAGTACCCCGGCTTTGGAAAGCAAGTATTTCATTTGTGTTCTTTTTGGTTGGTATATGGAAACAGCAATCGTTTTAAAATGACCGGACATGACCAAATACCTCTGTTGGAATTCGTATCTTTAAATGTAAGGAATAATTAAAAGTCTGGCGGTAGTTTGTTGAAGTTTTTGATATGAAACCTATCTACTAAATTTGTTCAAAAACTAAAACCTATTGCCAATTAGTGTTTTTAATGTAGCTACGACGGAATTGAAAATATTTCGAGAAACTGAGGTGTTTCAAAACGTTCTCGATACAATTTTACTGCGTAAAATCACTCAAACTGACAGGCCGAAGTAGTATCACAAAACCAAATAAAAACCGATGTCACTTCGAGTGAATTTCTGAGACACGAGGAAATTTGTATCGAGAAGTACATGCGTTCCAAAGTGCTTTGTACTGAGCTTGTAGAAGAGTTCTCGTTACTATTAACTACGTAAAATCACTCGAACTGACAAAATGAATAGTAAAACTAACCTACTTCAACCCCAGCTCTTTTTTACGTTGTTGCAACAAAGCATACACATCAAGCTCTTGCTCTTCTTTAATGGTTTCGTCAACCGTTAAAAGCACATATCTTTTTAGTCCGCTTCTAAACAACAATTCTTGACCGATTTTTAAATCTACCCCGCTGGATGAATTTGGCGATAAATTCGGGTTCATCACATTAGGAATGATCAACGGAATAGGTTTATTGCTAAGGTTCACCAAAGTAAAACTAACCCGGTCTTCGTTGGTGTTTTTTGGTTTTAGCCTTACATCCGTATTAAGCATTTTTACCACTAGTTTTCCCAGTTTTTTAGAGTTGTTGGTAAATACAATTTTGCTCCCTTGCTCTACGATTACCTCAACTCTACCCAAAGGTCCTAGTCCAAATCCACGGACGAATTCGCCGGTAGTTTTATTTTGTACTTCTACATCTATTTGTGCACCGGTATTGTTTTTAAGTTGCAGTTCATACATGTTGTAGTTAGGATAATCAAGCTCCATAGCCGAACCGGATGCGATTTCAAGATTGGACTTCTGCGCCCATAATGCGGACACGACCATTAAAAATACGACGATACTAAAAATGACTGTTTTTCTCATGATTGTTTGTTTTTGAGATTATTACTGCGACAAATTTGAGAAAGTGAAAATCGTTGAACGACTTAAATAAAAAAGAGACGTCTCATACGATTTGAGACGCTAGTCTTTAATGGAATTCAGGTATTCCGTTGGGGTAAGTTTCACCGCTTTTTTAAAGACACGGTTAAAGGTCGCTTTGCTGTTAAAACCACATTCAAAAGCGATACCCACCAATGAAAACTGTTCGTGAGCGCCGCTTTGCAAGCGTTGCTGAAACTCCGTAATTCTAAACTGATTGACAAAGTCATTAAAATTCATGCCAAAACCTTGGTTGATGACCTCAGAAACTTCACCTCTGTTCAGGTTGGTCTTTTCGGCCAACTGTTTTAAGTTAAGTTCGGGGTCTAAAAAAATCTTTTCTTCTTTAAAAAGGGAGTCGATGTTCTCTTTTTGCTCTAATAAGTCACGGTTCAATGCTTGCGTTGGTGATGCCGAATCCATGAGCGCCTTTTTATTGGGTTTTTCAAAGTCTTTTAAAAAATTGAAGTCGGTAAAATAGCCTTTTACCCCAAAATACAACAGGGCGATAGCTGAAAAGAATTGTATCCACCATTTTTGAATCCAACTCATCTCCACTATATACTCGTCTACAAAAACCTGTGCCAAGCCATAGATAAAAATAGCGGTGTAGATAAAGAGAAAATTACGTATCCAGGGCAGTTCTTTATGGGTCGTATTTGAGAAAAACTGTTGTATTTCCTTCTTGTACCTAAGGTACAACTGAAA
>CAYGUZ010000004.1:0-18557 GCA_964353215.1 uncultured Flavobacteriaceae bacterium | reverse complement strand
TACTTACACTAATAGTTTGTGTTTTAGCCTTTGTTTTGCACTATAAAAACTGGTCTAAATTTGAAGATGGCCATTTTCAGGTGGTTTCGGGCATATACAAACAAAGAATATTACTTTCAGCTATCGACAGTATTGGTTTTGTAGAAAAATTGCCCGAAATGGAACGTAATAATGGCTTTTCATGGCTGGCAAAAGAAAAGGGGGTATTTAAAGACGCTTTAACCGAATCTAAAGCATATGTTTTTGTCGATGATTTGCGACAGCAAAAAATAAGGATAGTCCATCACGATTCTTTAAAACTGTTTCTTAACTTTTCTGATAGTTTAGAAACTGACCAAGTGTATACAAGATTAAAAGCAGTGTTGAAAAATGGCAATGAATAGATGGCCAAGGGAAGACGATATAAAGTATCTAAAATGGATATTTTTCTTTTTGTTGATCGTCTTATTTATAACCTTCATGATAAAGTAATAAGAATTGCCATAAAGTTGAAAAATCTAAAATTACTTTTTAAGCGTATACTTTTTAGTAGAAAATTAAGTTTAGCATAGTTGTTGTAAGTTAACTAGGTATGAAAAAGTTGCTCATTTTGTTTTTATTGCTTCCCGTGCTGGCCTTTTCACAGAACCAGATTTCAGTAGATGTTCATGAGGTGCCCTCTTCTAAAGGAAAAATCAGTGTTGCCGTATATAATACCAAAGAGGGATTTTTAAAGTTTGACAAGGTTTTTAAATGCGATAGCATTTTAGCAAAAAAAGGAATTACACATATCTCGATAAAAGACTTGCCAGAAGGCGAGTATGCCTTGGCTATTTTTCATGATGAGAACGGTAATGATAAATTAGACACCAATTGGTTAGGTATACCTAAAGAAAAAGTAGCCTTCTCTAATGCCAAAATGAAGACTTTTGGCCCCCCGGCATTTAAAGAGTGTGCTTTTAGAGTTGACAAAGACACACAAATCGCTATTTCATTCTAAAAATTTCTTTCACCACTTCTTTCTTTATAAAAAGTTAAAATACAGGCTATTAGAAATAATAGTTAGAATTCTTCGTTTTCATATAAGGACACTTACAGGACCATTTTCACCAAAGCCAAAACCAAGATGAAAATTAAATTGTTATTACTGTGTCTTTTCGCTTTCTGTTTTACTTTAACATCTCAAGAGACGGTAGATGTTGATGGGCGTCTTCAACCGCTACTGAATGATTTTTTTCAATACTGCGAAACCTATGGTATTCAATATCATGATAAATTATTTCAATTAAAGAATATTGATATTACGAATAACCTGCCGGTTGAAGAAGGAAATACCGTTATGGGCATGGTTACTAGAGATAAAAATGGCGCAATAGAGAATATACTGATCAACTGGGTAGCTTTAGTAGATCCAGAAATAACCAAAGTGGTGGCCTTTCATGAGTTTGCACACCATTTCTTAGACTACAAACACACTTGTGCCGACTGTGATGAGATTATGGCAGTAAACAATTCGAGCTATTTTAATGTTGTTCGAGATTGGGATAGCCAGGTTAAAAAACTTTTTGTCACCTCACCTGTTTATTTGGCCAATCAGGCGAAAATATCCTTCGTGCAATCTGAAGAGGTAACATATTAATATCAAAAGCCGCACTACTTAACAGATCTTTTGATTTAGTTTTTTAGGGTGTCGGTTATCTCAAATACATAGTACCGATTATATTATTTGGTTTCAACCTATTTTTTGTGCTCGAATTTTCGTTCCGGACCTTACTGCCAAGGTGTTTGTATAGATGTATGGGTTTAAGTTCTCATCATCGTAAATATCACCATTAATAGTTCATCTGTTTCTGTTTTCAACAATGGTCGGTTTTGTTGGTGTTTACCCTAGTATAGTCAGAAAAGTACAAAAGGTTACATTAGAAGATAAAAAAATAAATTTTAGCTATTGAAGAAACTAGAAACTGGTCATGAAGAGCAACCACATGAATCATTGCCACAGGCCTTTGAAGATTTTTTGGTGGTGGCGAACCATGATTTTGGCAAAATAAATTTCTTGACCAAGTAACCAATTGCAGTAAGTAAGAACGCATATGCCAAAATTTCTTGCATGGTCTCTTATTTTAGAATTTGATAGGCGGCCAATGCTACAATATACGCAAATACACTCATAAAAATAAGTTGATACAGTGGCCATTTCCAACTATTGGTCTCACGTTTTACGATAGCTAAAGTACTCATGCATTGCATGGCAAAAGCATAAAAAAGCATTAACGATATGCCCGATGCCAAATTGAAAAGTGGTTTTGTGCCGCTACGATCGAGTTCTGAAGCCATTCTACTTTTTATGGTTTCTTCCTCATCGTTACCTACACTATATATGGTTGCCAAAGTGCCTACAAATACTTCTCTTGCCGCGAAAGAGGTTAAAACGGCGATTCCTATTTTCCAGTCATAACCTAAGGGCCGTACGATGGGTTCAATGGCCTTTCCGGCATAGCCAATATAAGAATGCTCTAATTTATAGCTGGCAATCTCTTGGGCGACAGCTCTATTCTTTGCATCTGGATATGTGTCTAGATTATTGGTAATATAGTTTTGACTATAACTATTTAGGCCTTCAAGTTTGATACGTTCTTTAACAATACTTTCCGCATTTTTAAATTCATCAGAAAAACCATTGGATCCCAGAAACCAAAGAATAATAGAAATGGCAAGTATAATTTTACCTGCACCAAAAACAAAACTCTTCGTTTTTTCGACTACCGTATAAAATACGTTTTTGAATAATGGAAGACGATAGGTTGGCATCTCTACCATAAACAAAGACCTGCTTTTGATTTTTAAAATTTTATTCAAGATCATTGCCGATAAAATAGCCATTCCGAAACCTAGTATGTATAAAAACATTAAGGTCAATGCCTGATAGCTCAGCCCAAGAAAATAGCCTTTAGGAATTACTAAAGAGATTAAAATGAGATAAACGGGTAATCTAGCCGAACAAGTGGTAAAGGGCACTACCAGTATAGTAATTAACCGTTCTTTCCAGTTCTCAATAGTTCGTGTTGCCATTACGGCCGGTATGGCGCATGCGGTGCCCGAAATCAACGGAACGACACTTTTGCCACTTAAGCCAAAGGGCCGCATTAGTTTGTCCATTAAAAAGACGACACGGCTCATATACCCAGATTCTTCTAACAGAGCGATAAAAAGAAATAGAAAAGCAATCTGGGGTATAAATACAAGTATACCGGCAATACCGGCAAAGATTCCTTCTGCCAATAAATTTGTTAGTATTCCTGAGGGAAGGCTAGTCTTGATCCATTCGCCCGCCATTGCCATTTTTTCATCGATAAAATCTGATGGATAACCGCTCCAATCGAATATTGCTTGAAATATTAAAAATAGAATTGCCAAGAATATGAGATATCCAAAAATTCTATGGGTCAAAACCTTATCTAAAGATGCCCTAAGTCCTTTTGCGGCTTGCATATCTACTTTGTAAGTTTCTTTTAGAATACCATTTATAAATTGGTAGCGTAATACGGTTTCTCTGTGTTGAAGCTTTTTTAATTCTGTTTTAGATTTTGTAGAAAAAGCAGTGGCATCTTCGATTCTTTTTTTCTCCAACGGCATAAAGTTTACGTCTTGCGTAATCACTAACCATAATTTATATAAGTCTTCTTTGGGGAAAGTATTTTTCAACCGCTCAAAATAATCTGGTGCTATAACCGTCGTATCTATATTAGGTTTTTCAGATAGCTGTCTATAGTTGGTGATGAGTTCTTTAATGCGTTCGATACCTTCACCTTTTCGAGTACTTACCAAGGCAATTTTGGTATCCAGTTTTTGTTCAAGCAAGTCAATATCCAAAGAAATTCCTTTTCGAGACATTCTGTCCGACATATTAATAACCAATATGGAAGGAATTTTTAGGTCTTTTATTTGTGTAAAAAGAAGAAGGTTGCGTTTTAGGTTTTCTACATCAGTAATAACTACGGCAACATCAGGATAATCTTTATCATTCTTGTTGAGCAGTAGTTCTACCACAACACTCTCATCGAGAGAGGTAGTGTTAAGACTATAGGTGCCTGGTAAATCTAAAATGTGCGCTTTAATACCTCTTTCTAGTTTGCAGATTCCTTGTTTCTTCTCTACAGTAATGCCGGGGTAGTTACCAACCTTTTGGTTAAGACCTGTAAGTTGATTAAAGACAGAGGTTTTTCCAGTATTGGGGTTGCCGATTAAGGCGACATTAATGTTTTTACTCATAGAGCAGGGGTGTCTACAATATCAAGTTCTATTTGCGATGCCAAAGCACGTCTTATGGCAATATGCGAACCGTTCACATTAATATAAATGGGATCTTTTAAAGGTGCTACCTGAACCAGTTCAACACTATTACCGGGCAAACAACCCAATTCTAATAGTTTTATGGGAAGAATACTACCAGAAAATTCCTTTATTATCCCTTTCTGCCCATGTTTAAGTTCTGCAACCGTAGCCACTTATGTTTATTTAGATTGATTATAATTAATGGCAAAAGTAAGGGAAAAAACTGAAAGCTTCTTGGTCGAAAATTAAAAAGGAATGCTAAATTTCGGCATAATTGGGTTAGTACGAACTGGTCTCATCGAAATAGGACTGTTTTAAAATTACGATATCATCGAGCAGTCTACTTACTTCTTCAGAACTCGTACCATCATAAGTGCCCCGTATTCTGCCTTCTTTATCGATTAAGATAAAGTTTTCGGTATGTATCATATCAAACTCACCGCCATCACCATCGTTTAATACGGCGAAATACGATTTTCTAGCTAGTTCATAGATTTTCTTTTTATCACCGGTAACCAAGTTCCATTTGGCATCTATCACCCCTTTTTCTAGGGCATATTTTTTAAGTTGAGGTACTGAGTCGATTTTTGGGGTGACAGAGTGTGAAAGTAGTAGAATATCATCGTCATCTAATATATTGCCCTGTATTACGCCCATGTTCTTCGTCATAACAGGGCAAATACTAGGGCAAGTCGTAAAGAAGAAATCGGCCACATAGATTTTTCCTTCGTAATCTTTTTGGGTTATGGTATCGCCGTTCTGGTTTATGAGTTCAAAATCGGCAATTGTGTGGTATTTTTTCTTGTAGTGCAAGCTGCTATCGACCAATTCAGGATTTATCATTGAAGGTTGATAAATCGGCAGGCGCTCTTTTGGTTTTAAGGCGTTGTAAATGAGGTAAATAATTACAATGGATAAGAGCGATAATACGATTCCGAAGAACTTATATTTAGCAAAGAATTTTCGCATACTATGCAAAAGTACGGCTGAATAGTGCCTTTTTCAAGTAAAATGAGCCTCATTTGCGCCCAAAAAACTATTAAATATGTCTAATAGCACAAGTAATCCTTTTCAAACATTTGCTAAAAGTTTACTTTTGTCAGCTTAGATAAAAACAAAACTTGCCGATGGGACTTTTTACGCAGATTGTGATGTTCGTTTTGATCATTTCCATACTCGTTATTTTACATGAGTTAGGTCACTTTATTCCCGCTAAATATTTTAAGACCAAAGTTGAAAAGTTCTACCTCTTTTTTGATGTAAAGTTTTCGCTTTTAAAGAAAAAGATAGGAGAAACAGAGTATGGTATTGGGTGGTTGCCACTAGGGGGCTATGTTAAAATAGCCGGTATGATAGACGAAAGTATGGACACCGACCAAATGAAGGAAGAGCCTAAGCCATGGGAGTTTCGTAGCAAGCCAGCTTGGCAGCGCCTTATTATAATGCTTGGTGGGGTTATCGTAAATTTTTTATTGGCTTGGTTGATTTATACGTTCTTGCTTTTTAATAATGGTGACACATATATTCCTGCTAATAGTTTAAAATACGGCATAGTTGTAGATTCTATTGGTGAAAAATTAGGTTTACGTACGGGGGATAAAATTCTCAAAGTAGATGGTAAAAAAGCCACTCGTTTTAACGATGCTATTTTAGATATTATTCTTGGTGATGATATTACGGTAGATAGAGAGGGACAAGAAATAACTTTTCCAATTACGGACGAAGGCAAAAAAGAAGTTTTTCAGACCCAAGGGCGCAATTTTATGGGATATCGTTCCAAAGCTGTTATTGCCTTAGTAGCCGATTCTTCGGTAGCAAAAAAAGCCGGTATTATGGCTGGTGACGAAATCATTTCGGTCGATGGTAAAAGTGTTGTTTTTTGGGACGAGTTTAGAAATACGATAGGTAACTCTGCAAATGAAAATCTTGATATTTCGGTGCGTAGAGACGGTCGCGTTGAAAACTTGAATTTAACGGTGCCCAATGAAGGTGCAATTGGCATTCAGTTAGATTTTCAAGATTTATGGAAAACAGACACTTACAGCTTTTTCGGTGCAATACCGGCAGGATTTACGAGAACAATTAAAGTATTAACAGATCAAATACGCCAATTCAAAGTAATTTTCAACTCTAAAACAGAAGCCTATAAACAAGTAAAAGGACCTATAGGTATTGTTGAAATGATGCCAAAATCTTGGGATTGGACTTTCTTCTGGTCTTTTATGGCCATGTTTTCCGTTTGGTTGGCCTTTTTGAACATACTGCCAATACCGGCTTTAGATGGCGGCCATGTGATGTTTTTGCTTTATGAAATGATTAGCGGAAGACCACCGAGCGAAAAAGTTTTAGAAAAAGGCCAAATTATAGGTTTCGTGATTTTGATGGGATTAATGGTCGTTATTTTTGGCAATGATATCTGGAATATTGTAAAACGATTTTTTTAATTAAAAACCTACTATAATTGTTTGTGGTGTTTTAAAGAAAAATTTATATTTGCACCCGCTTAAGGTGAAATATTTCTCCTTAGCTCATCCCGATAGCTATCGGGAGGCTAGAGCGGAAAGTTCTTTTAAAATTTAAAATGAGTTCTATTTATGTTATATTTTCAGAAAAGCTTGGGAAATATTACATAGGAGAAACGGTCGATGTAAATTTAAGATTGATTCAACATAACACAGGTTATTTTGATAAATCTTTTACTTCAGTTGCAAACGACTGGTCACTTTTTATAGTTTTCGAATGTGAATCAAGAAAACAGGCCAGGCAAATAGAAACTCACATTAAGAATATGAAGAGTAAAGAGTATATCGAGAACTTAAAAAAGTATCCCGAGATAATTTTAAAGCTCAAAGAAAAATATAAATAGTAATATTCCTCCTTAGCTCAGTTGGTTAGAGCATCTGACTGTTAATCAGAGGGTCCTTGGTTCGAGCCCAAGAGGAGGAGCAAATTGAAGAAGAAACCTTGTCAAAAAAAGACAGGGTTTTTTTATGCCCAAGCTTTCGGGCGAGAAGCCTGTCCTGAGCGAGGTACGAGTCGAAGGGAGCCCAAAGAGGAGGAGCAAATTAAAAAACCTTGCCAGAAATGGTAGGTTTTTTTTGTATTCAGGGGTTTTTGGTCGAGAAGCCTATCCTGATCGAGGCATAAGTCTAAAGGAACCCAATCGCCGTGCTGAGTTTGCCAAAGTTATAATATGTGTTAAAGATTATCATGAACCTATTGCAGGCTTTTTCATACTTTAACACTCTAAAACTTTAGTGATGAAAAGAATCATATTTTTAATTATTGTAATCTTACCCTTTTTCGGTCTAAGCCAGACCTCGGAGTACAAAATCATTTCTTATAAAGAAGCAGGCGCAAAAGCACCTAATACGCACTATATAGGTGAGGCTTGGCTAAACCGTCTATTGAGTGCAGATGAAACTTTAGATTATAATATCACCAAAGCAACTTTTAAAGCCAATTCTACTTTAAATTGGCATAAACATGCCACCCCACAAATATTAATTGTGGTCGAAGGTCTAGGGTATTACCAAGAAAGGGGCAAAGCCCCCAAACTAATACGCGAGGGTGATGTAATTAAGTGTGAAAAAGATACCGAACATTGGCATTCCTCATCAAAAAAGAAAGATGTTACTTATTTGGCCATATATGGTGGAGGCAAACCTACAGAATGGACAGAAGTGTTATCTCAAGAATATTATGATAGCGTAGCCGAGAAATTAAATGAAGATTAAAGGGGGAAACTTAATTTTTCAAGTTCCTTTCGCTATCGTTACTTTCTCTAAGTTTGTATCATTTTTATTTTTTTCATGATTTTTTGTAATTTTAAGTAAAATCATAACAATGAAGTTTATAGCGCTTTTATGCTGTTGTATTTTACTAACAGGTTGTGTAGGCACCAAATCTCCGGTTGCTACAACAGCAAAAGATGATAACAAGCTGGTCTTGCCACCAGATGTTCCCTCTAATAAGTATTCTAAAACAAGACAGACCAAGAGAAATTAGTCTTTCTTTCTTTTGCCAAAACCATGCACTACTTGACCAAAAAAGTTTTTTGGAAGTTCTTCGTCACCAGGAAAACCTAAGCGTATTTTGCCACCGTCTTCAGGGATATAGTTTGTTTTAAACAGATAATCCCAAATGCTGAGACTAATACCGAAATTCACCCCAAATTTTCCCTTCGGAAGTTCGTAAGAGTGATGGTACAAATGCATCACCGGATTATTTACCAGATATTTTAAAGGCCCCCAAGTGATTTTAATATTAGAATGGTTAAAGTGACCAATCGTAATTGCTATAAAATGAACAATATAGGCTTGTTCTGGCTCAAAACCACCAAGTAACATTACGCCAAAAGTTTTAAGAGGTTTGTATAGAATATTTTCCATCCAATGATAACGAAGGTGTGCGGCAAAGCCCATTTCTTTTACGCTATGGTGTATTTTATGAAACTGCCATAAAAAAGGAAATTTATGTAGCAAGATGTGGGTGAACCATTGCACAAAATCCAGCACTATAAAAAACACGATCAATTGTACCGACATAGGCCATGACGAGGGGTTTATCAACGCTAGACTTTTGGCGGTTATACCAATATCATTGAATAATACGCCAAGCATTTTATAGACCCCGCTTATGGCAATAGCAAAGAGAAAAAAATTGAAAAACATGTAAAAGCCATCTAGCCAAAAGTCTTTTCTGAAAATGGATTGCTCTTTGCGCCATGGGAAGACAATCTCTAAGATCCATACAAAAAGGGAGATAACGATTAGGCCCCAAAAATAATTGGTGTACCAAGGCACTTCAAAGAGTATGGACTTCCAGGTCCAATTTACCGTACCGTTAAATGCATTTAAAAAGGCGTCGAGGTATTTTTCCATAGCTATTGTAAAGTTACGGTAATACTATCTTTTTCAAAAGGCAAGTCTTTATAATGGCTCCATTCTGACCAAGAGCCGTCATAATTTTTAACGTTTTTGTAGCCTAATAATTCGGTTAGCACGAATGTGGTATGTGCAGAACGCACACCGGTGTGGCAATAGGTAACGATGGTATCGTTTTTACCAATTTTGAATGCAGCATATAAATGTTCAAGTTCAGATACGGGTTTAAACTTCATGGTATTGTCATAATCAATGGCCTCCGCCCAATCTAAAAACTCGCTCTTAGGAATTCTGCCCGCTCGAGCTGCCCCTAGTTTTTGTCTTTTTCCGGTATACTCGTCATAAGTTCTTGTATCTATCAATAGCGGAGGTCTGTTAGTTGCTAGAAGCTCGTTTAATTCATTTTTTAAAATCAAAAGTTCAGCACTTACCGCGGGCAGTGTAAAAACTGTCTCTTCGTGAATAGTGGTTTTCTGAGTTATTGTTCCGCCAAAAGCCGACCATGCTTGCAGCCCTCCATTTAATATCTTGCTATTATTAAAACCGTGACTTTTGAGCACCCACCAAAGGCGGGCGGCATCGCATGAACCCTTATCATCATAGAGTACAAGTATGTCTGTATTGTTAATACCTAGTTTTGAAAATAGTTTTTCAATTTCTTCTTTTTTCACCATCATACCTTTATAAGGATATGAAGCATCTTCGATATCATTTCTCCATATTTGAATTGCATTCGGAATGTGGCCTTTAGAATAATACCCCGTTTTTCTAAAATCGATGATTTTCAGATTGGGTAGTTCGAGTGCCTTGGTCAGCAATTCTGCTTCAATGAGAGAAGAACTTTCAAGCTGTACTCGAATATCGGCACTGGCGTCTTCAGAAATAGTACTGGGTGGCTGTTTTTTACAGGAAATACAGCAAAACAGACCAATTGCAACAATATTATTCCTCCAACTCATACCACTCGATATCAGTTAAATTCTGGCGTCTTCCTTTTTTGGAAGGGGCATAATTCGTAGCCAAATAATTCACGATGATTTCTTCGTTTTGGCCTAAATCCCATAGGTTTTGGGTTTCTTGCATCCATCGAATTGTGGCCAACCAACGCTCTTTAGACATTCTATTTTGGGTTACCAATTTAGCTGAATGACAATTGGTGCAATTGTTCACCACAAGCATGAGGCCATCACTATCTACAAAACCTGTACGAACATGAATGCCATTTTCTATTTTATCGTAATCGGCCTCGTCCATTTCTGATACAACTTCATAATCGCCAAGTGTAATTTCGTTCTTATTAGATTTAAAGGAAGACAAATTCGGGTCTACCAAAATATAAAGAAGAACTGCTGCCATTGTCATAAAAAAGACTACAATTACTATTGTTAAATGGCGAATTTGTTTAAAACTGTTTTTAAGTCTCTCTGAACTATCCATTAGCTAACTTTTAGAGCAATTCTATGGCAGGCGTTGTTTAAGTATCCTTTGGGGTTCCAGCCTGGTAAAATCATCGGTTGTTTTAGGTTGTTGCTATCCGTTGCCCTTGCCCACACCTCATAATAGCCTTTTTTTGGAAAGCTTACGGTTGCACTAAAATGTTGCCATGCCAATCTGTTCTTTGGTGCTTCTAATCTGCAAGTTTGCCAGCTACTCCCAAAATCTATGGAATATTCCATGGCCTTCACTTGAAGCTCTCCGGCCCAGGCATGGCCTCTAATGGTCAAGCTGTTCTTATTTTTTAGTACAGCCCCAGATTTTGGATAGGTAATTAAAGATTTCACGGGCATTGATTCGATAATGCACATATCTTCATCTTTTACTTTTTCGCCGGGAGCGACCGCTTCACAGGGGATACGGTAGGCAGAACCGGTCATTTTTGTGCCATCATGTTCTTTATTGCGAATACTGATGCCATTGAGCCATTTACCGGATGCAGATGCGGGCCAACCGCCTGCTACGAGTCTTAACGGGTAGCCGTGCGCTAAAGGTATGTCTTCACCATTCATTTTAAAGGCAAGTAAGGTTTCGTCTTGCAGCGCTTTTGCCATAGGCACACCTCTTGATATTGGCTCTTTACTTGGATCTCCACTGAGGTGGGTATCGGCAGCATGGTAACCAATATAAACAGCATCTTTTTTATAACCTATATCTTCTAAAACATCCTTCAAACGAACTCCGGTCCAAGTGGCACATGAAACAGCGCCCACGGTCCATTGATTGCCTTTTGCCGGCGGATTAAATTCACTTCTTCCGTTACCGCCGCATTCCAGGGTTAGTTGATAGCTATATTGTTTGAATTTTGATTTAAGCTCTTGCAGTGTATGGGTTTTTTTGTTTTTTACGGATTCACCGTCAAAGGTAATTTTCCAATTGGCTGCATCTATGTTCGCGGGTATTTTTCCATTGTTTCTTATAAACATGAACCTATTGGGTGTTACCCTATCATCCAATAAATGTGCCTGTGCTTCCATATTCCAGGGCTTATCGTTCAAAACGACCATTTGGGGGTCTTTTTCGAACAATTTAAAAGGGTCTGGATCTTGTAATCCTAATAACTGGTATCCTTCACGAATATTTTTTCCAAAAACAATTTCAGTGCCTAGGGCAGTTGCAAGGGCTGCCAGACTTCCTTTTTTTAAAAATTTTCTTCTTTGCATGTTTAGAGTTTTACCTTGGCCTATCATAAAATGATAAAAGAATAATAGCTGTCTAAAATAATCAAAATAGATTTTTCATTTTTTTTACCCAATTGATCGGAATGTTGTAAGGAGGATATCTTAGAGGAACATCTAACCAATTTCCACGCTTCAAAATAGATTTTTTATGCGAGAATAGGTCAAATGAGTATTTGCCGTGGTAACCGCCAATACCCGAATTGCCAACCCCACCAAAAGGAATACTCTTATTGGTAATCTGCATTACGGTGTCATTGATGACCCCGCCCCCAAAGCTGTACTTGCGTATTAATTTCTTCTGAAACCTCTGGTTTGTTGAAAAAATATATAGTGCTAAAGGCTTACCATAGCTGCTGATATATTTTTCTATAGCATCTTCTGTTTCGTAGGTGATTATAGGAAGGATAGGGCCAAAAATTTCACCTTCCATTACCTTACTGTTGTCATTTGGAGACTCAATTAGTGTAGGAGCAATAAAACGATCAGCATCATTATATGTACCGCCAAAAAGAATATTCTGTCCTTTGAGCATCTCTTTTAATTGTCGATAATGTTCTAGGGTTGCTATTCTTGCAAAATCTTTTGAACGCTCTAGGTCTTTTCCAAATGCTTTTAGAATATTTTTTTGTAATGCTACAACAAATTCGTTTTTAATTTTTTTGTGCACTAGAATATAATCTGTAGCGATACAGGTTTGTCCGGCATTAAGAAACTTGCCCCATACTATTCTTTTTGCGGCCAATTTCACTTTTGCAGAACTATCAACGATACAGGGGTTTTTACCACTTAGTTCTAAGGTTACGGGGGTTAGATGTTCTGCGGCACTTTTATACACTATTTTGCCGACCCTTGTGCTACCGGTAAAAAAGATATAATTCCACTTTTGTTTTAAAAGCTCTTGTGAAACTGCTACACCACCTTCAACTACTGTAACATATTCTTCGGGAAAAGTATTGGCTATAATTTTGGCTATAACTTTTGAGGTATTCGGGGTGAGTTCCGAAGGTTTTACTACCGCTGTGTTTCCTGCGGCAATAGCACCGATCAAAGGTGAAATTGAAAGCAGAAAAGGGTAGTTCCAAGGCGAAATGATCAAAACAGTGCCATAAGGTTCTGAATATATATGGCTAGTTGAAGGGAAATTTACCAAATTTGATGAGGTTCTCTGAGGTTTGCTCCAATGGGTTAGATTATTCAGCATATATTGCAGCTCAGAAAGTACGAACTGGGTTTCTGTAGCTAGACTTTCGAACTTAGGCTTTTTAAAATCTTCAAATAAAGCATTACATATTTCATCTTCACACGTAATGATCTCTTTTTTGAGCCGCACCAGTGCTTGCTTGCGAAACTTGACATCTTTGGTCTGCTGGGTCTTAAAGAAATCGACTTGGTTTTTTACAAGACTTTCAATCATGAGGGGCTTTTTAATAGGGGATAAGTTAAAAATATAAATTGGTTAGTTGAGGGTTCCATTAATTTATGTTTTACTTATCACGGGTTTCTTTAGTATAGCAATTTTATATAGTAGTAAGCCATTACCTTTGTATGGATGTTTAAGCGTTTTTTTCCGATACTAGAATGGCTTCCCAAATATAAAAGGGCCTATTTGGCAGGTGATTTTTCTGCCGGCATCACTGTTGGTATTATGCTTATTCCGCAAGGAATGGCTTATGCCTTAATTGCAGGATTACCCAATTTATGGGCTTTATGCTGCTTTAATACCAAACCTGATTTATGTTTTTACGGGCTCTAGTCGAAAATTAGCAGTAGGTCCAGTGGCCTTAGATTCCTTAATTGTTGCTTCTAGTTTGGCGGCAATGAAATTGGCCAATATTGACGATTACATCAGTATGGCTATTTTCTTGGCATTTTTTGTTGGGGCGATTCAATTGGTAATGGGCTTTATGCGTTTGGGCTTTTTATCCAACTTTTTATCGAGACCTGTGGTAGGCGGTTTTACTTCTGCCGCGGCATTGGTTATTGGTATTAGCCAATTAAAACATTTTTTTGGATTGGAAATTAACACCAACAACACCTTAAAAACGATCCGAGCCATTTTTAGTCAGATTTCCGAGACCAATTTTTACGACCTAGCAATTGGCATAGGAGCTATCTTGGTGATTTTAGGATTGAAAAAATTACATCGAAAATTACCGGCTGCAATGGTTGTGGTGATTTTATCGATTATAGGTATTTACTTTTTTATGGTCAACGAAACCGATGTTCATATTGTAGGTCAAATCCCCAAGGGCTTACCGGGTTTTTTATTGCCACAATTTAATATAGACTTAATCGTAAAAGCTTTTCCGACCGCTATGGCATTGGCTTTTATTGCTTTTGCCGAAGCAATGACTATTGCAAAGGCCGTTGAAGATAAAAGTGACGAATACCATACCGATGCCGATCAAGAATTACGGGCATTGGGTGCTTCAAATATTGTAGGTTCTCTATTTCAATCATTTCCTGTGAATGCCGGTTTGTCAAGAACAGCGGTCAATGTTGATGAAGGGGCGAAAACAGGCATTGCTTCCTTAATCAGTGTAGTTGTAGTTGGTATTACCTTGTTATTTCTTACTCCCTTCTTTTACTATTTGCCGAAATCTGTTTTAGGTGCAATTATTTTGGTGGCAGTTTATGGTCTTATTGATTTGAAGTATCCCAAACAATTATGGCAACAAGGTAAAGATGAGTTTTACCTTTTTGTAGTAACTTTTATGACGACCCTGTTGATAGGTATTTCTCAAGGAATTATTTTTGGGGTACTATTTTCACTACTGCTCTTGGTCAATAGAACCTCAAGACCGCATATCGCTATCTTGGGCAAGATAAAAGGAATGGAGTATTTTAAAAACTTAAAACGCTTTCCCGAAGATGTTGATGTACATGATGAAATTTTGATGATCAGGTTTGATGCACAACTGTTTTTCGCCAATGTGTACTACTTTAAAAGAGCACTTTTAAATGAAGTTGAAAAAAAGGGAGAAACGCTAAAATATGTTATCCTTAATGCCGAACCCATAAACTATATTGATAATACTGCCGTAAATCAGCTTAAGAAGATTGTAGACAAACTTAGAGATAACGATATTACCTTTAAAATTGCAGGGGCCATTGGCCCTACAAGGGATATCCTTCATAAAAGCGGATTGGTAGAGTTTATAGGAAAAGAAAATATTTACGTGAGAACGGCAGAGGCCTACTCCGATAGTTTAAAGAAAATAGGAAAATCACAAATTCAAGAAAAAGTCTCATTACAGTATCGATGATGAAAGTTAATTTGATAAAGATCATAATCGAAAAAGTATTACTTTCAATAAATTTGTGTAGAAAGTTATAAAAATGAACATAGAACAAATATATACGGGATGTTTGGCGCAAGGGGCCTATTATATCGAGAGTGAAGGAGAAGTCGCCATCATAGACCCGCTTAGAGAAGTAAAACCTTATTTAGAGCGTGCGAAAAGGGATAATGCGAAAATCAAATATATTTTTGAAACCCACTTTCATGCAGATTTTGTAAGTGGCCATGTTACTTTATCCAAAGAAACCGGGGCACCCATTATTTATGGCCCAAACGCGAACCCTTCTTTTGAGGCGATAATTGCTGAAGATGATCAAGAATTCAAGCTAGGTAAAATTACCATTAAGACCTTACATACACCCGGTCATACTATGGAAAGCACTACCTATTTGTTGAAAGATGAAAACGGAAGGGATTATGCTATTTTTAGTGGCGACACCTTATTCTTGGGCGACGTGGGTCGGCCCGATTTGGCTCAAAAGGCAGCTACTATGACGCAAGAAGATTTGGCCGGTTTGCTTTTCGATAGTTTACGCAATAAAATAATGCCTTTGGCAGATGATGTTATTGTTTATCCTGCTCACGGAGCTGGGTCAGCCTGCGGTAAAAACATGATGAAAGAAACCGTAGATACTTTAGGTAATCAAAAGCAAATGAATTATGCATTGCGGGCCAATATGACCAAAGAGGAATTCGTAAAGGAAGTTACCGATGGTCTTTTGCCACCGCCGCAATATTTTCCCCTTAATGTAAAAATGAATAAAGAGGGGTACGAAGATATCCATGAAGTTATTCAACGTGGGGTAACTGCACTTTCGCCCGATGCTTTTGAAACCGCTGCCAATGAAACAGGGGCAATTGTGTTAGACGTGCGCCATCAAGATGACTTTGCTAAAGGTCATATACCACGTTCCATTTTTATAGGTTTGAAAGGAAGTTTTGCCCCCTGGGTCGGAGCCTTGATTGCAGATGTAAAACAACCATTGCTTTTAGTAACCGATAAAGGCTCGGAAGAAGAAGCCATTACTAGATTGTCACGAGTTGGTTTTGATGGTACTTTAGGGTACTTGGATGGAGGAATCGAATCTTGGAAAAAAGTGGGTAAAGAGATTGACACGGTCGAAAGTATTTCTGCAGAAATATTCAAAGAAAGGTTAGAAAAAGACATTCCTGTTTTTGATGTAAGAAAAGAATCAGAGTACAGCGCAGAGCATATAAATGCGGCCAATTTAACACCGCTTGATTTTTTGAACGATCATTTGTCTGAATTTCCTGAAAAAGAAACTTTTTATGTGCATTGTGCCGGAGGGTATCGAAGTATGATTGCCGTTTCCATTTTAAAAAGTAGAGGCATTCATAATTTGATTAATGTTGCCGGTGGAATGGCTTCTATTAAAAAAGTGGGTATTCAGGTAACCGATTTTGTTTGTCCGACCACATTAAAATAACTCAAATGAATATATCTAAATTCACCTTTCTTTTTTTGGCATTATTGTTTTTTGCTTGTCAAGACAATCAGGGCCAAGAAATTGTAATTGTAGATAAAGCGGCAATTAAGACGGCTATCACTGGCAAAAAAGTACAACTTATCGATGTTAGAACTTCGGAAGAATATGATGCTGGGCACATTGCCAATGCAGTTAACTTCAATATAATTCATCGCGATACTTTTCTTATACAAGTGCAAGACCTCGAAAAACAACAGCCCGTTTATCTGTATTGTAAAATGGGTGGTAGAAGCAATAGAGCTGCACAGTTGCTTAAGGAAAAGGGGTTTAAGAAAATATTTGATTATTCTGGCGGCTATAATGATTGGGTACAGGAATAAATAACACTTTTTAATTTTTAAGAATGGATAAAATACTTCAGCCATGGCCATGGTATGTTTCAGGGCCTTTAATCGCTACGGTAATGGCAGTTCTAGTTCTTTTGGGCAAACGCTTCGGAATGTCATCAAACCTTAGAACAATTTGTGCTATGGGTGGCGCAGGAAAAATAGCTGATTTTTTCAGGTTTGATTGGAAGGCGCAACGCTGGAACTTGATTATTGCCATAGGGGCGGTTTTAGGAGGCTATATCGCCATGAACTTTTTATCAAATGATGCTACCGTAGCGATTAGCCAAGATTCTATTGAAGCTTTAAAAGAACTAAGAATTACAGATGGTGGCAGTGCCTATATGCCTGCACTCTTGTTTGGAGAACAGGCCTTTTCCAATATAAAAACGCTCATGCTCTTGCTGGGTGGGGGCTTTTTGGTAGGCTTTGGGGCCAGGTATGCGGGCGGATGCACTTCAGGCCACGCTATATCTGGCTTGAGCAATCTGCAGCTACCTTCTTTAATTGCGGTTATCGGTTTTTTTGCAGGTGGATTGCTTATGGTTCATGTTATTTTTCCACTAATATTTTAAGGTTATGCGAAGTTTTAGTTATTTATTGGTGGGTGTATTTTTCGGAATCGTAATGTTTAAATCTGAAGCGGCTTCATGGTTCAGAATTTATGAGATGTTCAGGTTTGAGGCCTTTCATATGTACGGTATCATAGGTTCTGCACTATTTTTAGGTATTGTTTTTACCCAATGGGTAAAGCGAAAGGGCGTAAAATCGGTTTACGGTGAGAAAATCAGTATTGCCGATAAGAAAAAGTCTTTTGCGCGCTATGCTATTGGGGGTACCTTGTTTGGACTTGGATGGGGACTTGCTGGTGCGTGCCCGGGGCCAATGTATACTTTGTTAGGGGCAGGTTTTTTACCGATTCTTGTAGTAATTCTTGGAGCATTACTGGGCACATTGGCTTACGGTTTACTGAAAAACCGACTACCTCATTAAATTGATTTGTAATTTCGACTTAAAAAAGACGTTTTTTACATCATAAAGATACTTTTCAACCTTAAAACGAGTATTTAATTCGCAAAAGCAAGTATAATTTTACCTTTGTAGGTTAACAGATATCTCCCCCAGATTATCAAATACGAACTTATGCAACGTAACATCTGTATTATTGATGATGACTTAGTGTCTCAATTCGCCACACGTTATGTTATTGAACAACATAGTGGAGATTTTTCTATTTCTACCTGCGCGAATGCCGAAGAGGCCTTGGTAAAACTTTCTTGTCTAATAGCCGAAGATGAAGAGCTTCCAGATATTGTTTTTTTAGATTTAATCATGGGCGATATGAACGGTTGGGAGTTTATAGAAAATCTTCAAAGCCTTGCTAAAGGAAAAAGACTTCCAGAAATCTATATACTTTCGGGTTTTTCAAATTCTAAAGATCGCGCTATTGCAAAAGAACATGCCCTTATAGATGGATATTTTGATAAACCTCTTTCAAGAAATAGTTTGGATAAGATCTTTTCAAAGAAAACGGTTTAATTTTTCTA
>CAYGUZ010000003.1:0-18892 GCA_964353215.1 uncultured Flavobacteriaceae bacterium | reverse complement strand
ATGCCTTAAGAACAGGGCAGTGGGCTTTATGATTTATTTATTGAATGTGACCCGACGAAAGTTCTCTGCAGACATTAGGGCAAAGGTGGTTAGAGAGCTTCGAAAGAGAGATATAGTTGAGCCTAAAGTGTTTATAAGTTTAGCTTTGGCAAACCAATATATATCAATTTTTTTGATAGAAGTACCGCTACTGTTTCCAAGCTAATTTTATGACTTCAAAACTCTTTGGGTCATACGTTTGTAAATCACTTTTTTTAAATGGATAGTAGTCATTTAGGCCAAAATAAGCTTCCGATAATTCTGCAAAGAATTCAATCTCGTTTGTTATCGAATATGCCTCACTAGCGATACTATAAACTTGATCGCCATTATGATATTTAATATTTACATAACGTTTAGATGCTATGGCCGAATTATATGCATTTAGAATTTGAGTATTATCAAATCCTAAAACTCTGTCATGATATGCATGAGACAGTTCATGCAGAATCATGTAGGGTTGATTAAGATTTGACCAGTTTAAATAATTTTGAATATTTGAAATCTCTATGCTTTTCTCTTTGCCTTCATAATATCCATTATCCAATAACCATTGAATAGAAGGGTGATAGACAGCTCCTCCACTTGTCGTATTCCAATCCATAAAAATAGGCACTAATTTAAGTTGATTTAGAATGGAAGGGTTCAAGCCCAATTCTCCGATTTCCTTTAAGTTGATATCTAGTAACTCTAATGCTTGGTTTGTAAGTTCTTCGTTTATCTCTAGGGCTTTTTTTTCGACAAAGACATTGAACCCTTGAATAGATTGTTTTTCGTAAATGTCGACAGGTTTATTGTTAATGTGATTATCAGAGAAGCCTAAGAATAATAAGCCCACTAATATGGCTGTCAGAATATGGAATCGATTCATGTTACTTTAATTTTTGTTAACATTGTATTTTGGGCAGCTTAGCACGTATATACCGTACTAAAAAAAACCTTAAAAGATTTACAAAAGTAGAAGAAATATAGCTTTGAAAAATAATTAGTATTCCGACGATTATCTTTTAAGACGGATTCTAAGGTACCATAACTCAAAATACCATCAGAAATGTCGAAGGAGGCATTACCCTGATTTCGATGTCTTAACAGCATACAAAGTTCGCTATAGCTAATGAGTATGCTATTCATAAAAAAATATATGTTCGGATTTGTTTTTCGTGGCATGTGAACTAAGGTTATGACATTCAGCTTTTTAAATGCCTACTTAAGGAAAAGAGCGAAATGTGATGATTGATGGACATTATTATTTGGTCGAGACGGTTGTAAAGATTTCTCGAATTTTAGTAAAAATGGAAGTTTGGTCTATGCCACTAGCAACAATTTTACCTTTATCATCTATTAAGAAGTAGGTAGGTATGGAAGAAATGTGGTATAATTCATCTGTTATTAAGGTGATACTATCATCTTTAGGGTGAACTTTATCTATCAACTGCGGCCATGTGTTTTTGTGTTTTTCTAGTGCTTGCCTCCATTTTTTATCATCTAAGTCGGTAGAGATGCTAAGTATTTCAAAGCCTTTATCGGCATATTGTGCCAATAGATCTTGCATTTTTGGAAATGCTTTGATGCAAGGGGCACAGTAATAGGCCCAAAAATCGATCAACACATACTTTCCTCTATAATCAAGTAACGAAATTTCTTCACCAACATTATTTTTTAAACTGAACACCGGTGCGGTCATGCCTGGTTGTAAAAGCATTTTATTGGCCAATTCTTTTTTGTACGCTTGGTAATAATAACTTGCCCTTGTCTCTTTGTCGGCAAGTGCCAAAAACTCCTGCTGTTCATGAAGTGAGTATAGACCGGAATTGATTCCAACACCTTCTCTGGTCAACAGAAAAAAAAGAGCCAAAGAACCTTTGGTTTCTTTGTATAGATTCATTTTCAAATCGATGATGTCCCGGTAATATTTATCACTAAGCATAGTGGATGCGAGTTGTAAGCTATCTAAAAGCTTTTCGCTGGTTGCTGGGTCTTGTTTGGCCAAACTTATTTTTGCATTGAGTTCTTTGGCTTTATCGAAATTATGGTTCTTCATAAATTGTTGCTCACGTTGTCTACCTTCAAGCAGAAGCATGTTGTTTGCGGTACCCATGAGTTTGGTAGTTTCTGCCAGGCCTGAACCAGGATATTTGGCAACATCAAGTTCAACTTCAATATTACCTGGCTCGACGAAGATTTTTGCAATGTATTCCTCATCTTCGTTTTGGTAGGTTAGTTTGCCTAGAATGGTTTGGACAATGTTTCCGTTCAATGTAAACCTACCCTGTTCGTCTAGAGTGGTAGAAAGCTTTAATTGGTTTATATCTTCTGTTTCAGATTCATAGGGGGTTAAACTAATTTGCCCCTTATTTACATTCAAAACCTGCCCCGTAATAGTGAAGTCTTGCGCATTTAGCAGAGTGACAGATAACAGTATCAGTGATGTTGATAGTATTGTGAGGGTGTCTGTAAAATACTTTATATTCATGTGTGGTTCTTGTTTAAAAGCAGATAGCTAGTATTGGGTATATTGATACTTATCATAAATGTCTGTGATAATTATGTTCATTTGGTTTCAAAGATTTCTTTGATTTTTCCTAATACTAAATCATCTTTTATGCTACCGACCACAATCTTGCCTTCATCATCAATAAGACAATAAGTTGGCAAGCCTGGTATATTATATAGTTGACTTACATGCCCTTGCTTATTATTTTCGGCAGAGGGTTTGTCAATGAGCTGTATCCATGGATTGGCATGTTTTGTAAGGGCGTTTTGCCAACGATCCTCTCTTAAGTCTGACGAAATACTTATAATCTCTAACCCTTGGTCTCTGTATTTTGAATAGATATCTCGTAATTTGGGGAAGCTTTTGATACATGGGCCACAGTAATACGCCCAAAAATCAAGAAGTACATATTTTCCTCTATATTGTTCTAAAGAGACTGGTTCTCCGTTTTCATTTTTTAATGTGAACTTTGGAGCTTCCGTTCCATTTTCAAGAATTTCGTCAGTAAGTTTGACCGTTTTCAACAAAATTTGATAATAGTTGGTATTAAGTGCTTCCTCATCTGCCAACCTAAGATATTCTCTTTTTTCTTCTTCATTGAAGAATGGTGAAGTTGTAACATTATATCCTTCGGAGGTTAATAGATAGAGTCCGGCAAGGGATCCATTAGAGGCTGTATAAATATCTTTTTTAACGGCCACCATTTGACTAAAATAGTCAGTCATTAGGCTGTCTTTACGACGATTTAATTTTTTTAATTGAACAGTGTCAATATTTTCGCTAGCGGTCAATTCATCTATTTTGCCTACTAATTCAAATCCTTTAAAATTCTTAGTTACCGTTTCATGGAAATCCGTCATTTTACGATTGTAATCCATTAAGATATTATTGTTTTTGGTGCCAGAGAGTTCAATAATATCAATCACACCTTCGTTGCCATAGGCATTGGAGCCTTCTTGAATTTTAAGTTTGGTAGTTGTATTTCCAGTTTCTAAAAATAAATATGCGGCATAGTTTTCATCTCCATCTTTATAAACCAATTTGCCCATTTTTACACTATCCATAATTCCATTGAAGAAAAACCTACCATCTTCATCAACGGTTGTTTCGGCTATTGGTCTAAGTTTTTCGGTGTCTGAATCACCGTTTTCAACATACAATAGAACTTCACCTTTTTTGACATTCTCAATGGTTCCGTCAATGCGATATTCGTTAACATGAACGCACGAGATTAAGAAAAGGCCCATTACTGCTATTAGATATCTCATAATATGTATTTAGTTAGATTTCTTATCGTTTTTTTCAGATGTAAAAAAATCACTGACCATTCCAGAAATAACTGTTTCGGGTAGAGGGCCATGAATCAAAATGTTACCCTGCGGGTCTATGAGGTAATAAGTGGGCAAGGCCGGTACAACATAGTTATTTTTTGCTACTTTATTTAAATCGGAATCGTTAGATAGCTTCTCATCAATAAGTTGTACCCAGGGGTTTTTGTGTTTTTTTAAGGCACTTTCCCACTTTGTCTTATTGGTGTCAGTTGAAATGCTTATAATCTCAAAACCTTGCTCTTTATACGTTTCATAAAGTTCATTTAGTTTAGGAAAGACGGCAATGCAAGGAGCACACCAATAGGCCCAAAAGTCTATGAGTACAAGTTTCCCTTTAAAATCGTTCAAAGAAACGGCTTTGTTGTTTTGGTTCATCAAGGTGAAATTTGGAGCTGGCATCCCTTTGCGAAGTCTAGCATAGTTCTGGTGATTCTTTAATACCCTGATTAAACCACTTTTTTGTATTGGTACGTTTGTGTTTTGGAGTAAACTTTCCTTTTCCTCTTCCGTAAAGTAGTCAGAATTGGTCATGTTTATGCCTTCTTCAACGAGAAGATATACACTGGCAATAGAGGTTGTGTCTTGATTGTAAATGTCTCGTTTGGCCTTGGTAAGAATTTTGTGATACGTTTCACTTTTTTTGTTAAGATCATTTCTTAAAAGCTCAATTTTTTTTATGTCGATAATTTCTGCTTGCTGTAAGCTTGCAATGTTCTTCTTGAGGTTTTTGATTTCATCGGTATTAAATTGTACCAAGCTTCTTTTTGCGAGTTGAACATATTCATTAAATATGTCGTTGTTATAAGTACCCTTAATATCTTTTAGGGGGTATAAACTTGTTTCTGGGAAGCTATCATCTTTTAGGTCAATATTTATCTTAATAGTACCCGGTTCTATAAAGAGCCTATAGCTTCGGTATTCGTCGCCATAAGAATATACTAATTGCCCTATAGCAGGTTGTTCTATTTGCCCCGTTATCGTAAATTGGGCTTTTTCATTAATTTCTGCCTCACCTAATAGTTTTAACGGAGAACCGGTATCCAATCCAAAAAATTCTTGATAAAGGGCTATTTTACCCTTTTTCGAATCTATAATTTGGCCATCTATATTAAATTTTTGGGCGAATGTTATCTGTGCTAGAAAAGCAAATAAAACGATACTAATCTTTTTCATGGAAATTTTTATTTGTTATACTTGAGACATACTATGAAACAGAAACCCTTACTTTTTAAGATTTTTTTAGCAATATATTTTGGCAATACCATTAAGAACGACCTAGCTAAACCAGCCCTTTACCTTTTCAATAAGCTGATGATCCGTGATTTTTAGGTGTTCGAATTCATTGCTCACTGGGTTGTAAGTGTAATCTTTTTTCCATTTTGTGGCGTTGGCGGCAACTTTTTCAATAGCATCACAAATAAATATGAGTTGCGTATTGGTCATTGTTGGGTGCAGTGATATACGAACCCAACCTGGTTTTTCATTAAGTTCGCTATTATCAATGCCCGTAGTAATTTGAGTAGAAGTATTTTTGGAAAGCTCAAATAAATAGTGTGCATAGGTACTCGCGCAAGACCAACCGCCGCGAACTTGAATGCCAAAACGATCGTTTAAAAGCCGTACCACCAAGTTGTAATGTACCTTTTCAATACCAAAAGAAACGCAGCCAATACGTTTTTCGTTTCTATCGCCTAAAATGTATACGTTTGAAATGCCGTCCAGTCTTTTAAAAAAGGTATGCAGTAATTGTCTTTCTCGTTCTTCAATATTCGAAACGCCCATTTTTTCTTTTAGCCGTATGGCCATTGCGGCTCTCATGGCCTGTAAAAACCCTGGTGTTCCGCCATCTTCGCGGGTCTCTATGTCCTTCGAGTATTTGTACTCACCCCAAGGGTTTGTCCATTTTACATTGCCTCCTCCAGGAACGTCGGGGACATCTGACAGGTACAATGATTTATTAAAGACCATTACACCGCAACTGCCCGGACCTCCCAGAAATTTATGAGGGGAAAATAGTACGGCATCTAGTTGTTCCTCTGGGTCATTAGGATGCATATCAATATTTACATACGGGGCAGAGGCTGCAAAGTCAATAATACATACCCCGCCGTTTTTGTGCATCGTTTTTGCCAAATTTTGGTAAGGGGTTATAATGCCCGTAACATTTGAACAGGCTGTAAAAGCACCAATTTTCAGAGGTCTATCGTGATATTTATCTAACTCTTTCTGTAGGTTTTTAGTGCAGATTAACTGCTTTTCATCACAGGGTACAATTACGACATCTGCAATAGTTTCCATCCAAGGGACCTGATTGGAATGGTGTTCCATATGGCTTATAAAAACTACAGGGCGCTTTTTATCAATGGTTTCAAAGGTTTTTGTAACCTTTGAAGATAACCGGAGCCCCATAATGCGCTGTAATCTTGATAACAGTGAAGTCATACCAGAACCGCTGGTGACCAATACATCGTCATTATTTGCATTTACATGTTTCTTGATGATGTCGCGGGCATGTCTATAGGCGTAGGTTGAAGACTTTCCTGTTTCACTGGAGAAGGAGTGGGTGTTGGCCACTATGGGGCCGATGACATTGCGCATAGTGTCTTCAATTGGATGATAAAGTCTGCCACTGGCTATCCAATCTGCATAATACTGTTTTTGAACACCATATGGGGTTGTAAAGGTATGGTCGCACCCTATGATATTTTCGCCAAACGGCTGAAAATAATCTTCTGAAGTCACCGGCTTGAGTTCTTTTTCTACTAACATCATTCACTTCTTTTTTTCTGATTTTTCTAAAAAAGGTCTTTTAACGAACATGAGGTATTTTACGCGATAATCGAGATTTAAAATACTTCGATACTTTTGTCGAAATCAATGTTTCTTTTTTTCTAATGTCTTATGGGCCTTCCCTGAGGTTATTTGCTACTCTTTATTGAATTGGGCGATACCAGACTCCAACCAATTCAAATACGTATCAACATTTGGTGTATAGGCTACAGGAGAGATTAAATTCTCTTCTTTATGATTCATCAAAACATAGAAAGGTTGTGAGTTTGCCTTATATTTTATGGTTTGAAGCTCACTCCATTTTTGACCTATATACTTCAATTTTTTACCTGGTCTGAGCTTAGACATTGCCTCTGTATCATCAGGCAATGGCCTTTTATCATCTACATATAAAGAGATGAGTACGACTTTGTTTTTTAAGATATCTAGAACTTTAGGCCTAGGCCAAACATTCTGTTCCATCTTTCTACAATTAACGCATGCCCATCCGGTAAAATCTATCATAACTGGTTTGCCTACCTTTTTTGCATAAGCAAGTCCTTTTTCATAATCATTAAAAGCCAATATATCATGTGGGGCAAGTAAATGTCCGCCCTCTGGTATATCTGTATGTGCTGCACTACCAATAGACCCTATATTTTTTGAATTCCCGACACCATATGGTGATTCGCTATACTCTAAGGGAGGTGGAAAGGCACTAATCAAATTTAGAGGTGCTCCCCATAGACCTGGAATCATGTAAACGGTAAACGATAGGGTCAAAAGGGCTAAACAGAGGCGACCAACAGAAATATGTGCTGTAGGACTGTCGTGGGGTAGTTGAATCTTTCCCAATAGATAAAGGGAGAGCCCCCCAAAGATGGCAATCCAAATAGCTAAAAAGACCTCTCTCTCAAGTAGATGTAATTGAAGTACCAGATCAGCTTGCGATAAAAATTTGAAGGCCAATGCAAGTTCTAAAAACCCTAGCACCACTTTCACGGTATTTAGCCACCCACCTGATTTTGGAAGAGAGTTGAGCCACCCAGGAAATGCAGCAAATATTGCAAATGGTAAGGCTATTGCCAAAGAGAAGCCCAACATGCCAATGATTGGGGCCAAACCTCCTTTTGAGGCGGCCTCTACCAATAAAGTGCCCACTATGGGACCTG
This sequence comes from uncultured Flavobacteriaceae bacterium, assembly GCA_964353215.1. Taxonomy (GTDB): domain Bacteria; phylum Bacteroidota; class Bacteroidia; order Flavobacteriales; family Flavobacteriaceae; genus Croceitalea. The sequence continues at coordinate 11,087 of CAYGUZ010000003.1, read as the reverse complement.
TACAAGAAAAAGAAACAATGGCTAATGCCAACGCCATAAAGAAAATACCGATCAAGCCCCCTTTTTTATAGGACTGCTCATCGACCTTATTCACTAAACGGCTTGGAAGAACAATTTCAAAAGCACCCATAAACGAGATTGCAAACACCACTAGTAGTATAAAAAATATAATGTTGAACCAGACATTGGTTGCTAGGGCGTTTAACGAATCTGCACCAAAAATGGCCGTAACCACGCTTCCGAGCAATACGTAAATCACTATTATGGAGACGCCATAAAAAATAGCGTTCCTAATTCCCGTAGTTCTGTTTTTGCTCTGTTTGGTAAAAAAACTAACTGTTAAGGGAATCATCGGAAAAACACATGGAGTTAGCAAAGCTGCGAAACCGGATAAAAAGGCAATAATAAATATAGACCATAATCCTTTAGAAGAAGATGTACTCGCAGTATCAAGTGTGTCTTTCTTTTTAGCTACTCCATCTACTTTGTTAATTGACTTCTCTGGTACACTATCTTGAATGGTTTTTACCTGGTTAGTAGATACAATTTCTTCTTCTGGTTCAGACATGACCTTTGAAGTATTCTTTACAGATTTTGGTGTCACAGCGGTGGTCGGCACTCCGTCTTCAGAAAGCGACTTTTTAGCGACTATGGGCTTATCTTCTTTATCAACGTTGGAAAATACGTTCTCAGGAATATTGAAGGTAAGGTATTCGGTTGTAGGTGGTAGACACTTTTCATCGTCGCAAACCATAAACTCTACAGAAGCATCTAAACTAGTAATCGCTTTTAAGATTTTTATCTTTTGCTCAAAGACTGCCTTGTTTTCAAAATAAGTAATCTGCATGTTGAAAACCGGATCGTTTAGGGTATGCCCTCCTATTTCAGTCGTTTTACCCAAGAGTTCTAAAGACCCCTCAGGAAATTCAAACTCAAATGTGGTGGGTATGGGGCCGTCTTCAGGTACACTTTGCGAATACATATGCCATTTGGGCTCTATGCTGGCCGAGGCAATCAATTTATAAACATCTTTGTCTACTTTCTCCACGGTAGTAGACCATTTTACAGGGTCATAAATTTGTGAAGCTCCGCTATTGGGTACCATGAACAGCGCACAAATAATCCAAAAAGCTATGTTTTTCATAATTCTGTTTTACGGTTAAAATAGTCTGCCATAGACCATAAATTTATAGGCTGGCAGAATTCAGTTTATTGGTTAGGTTGCATGATTAGTTCAATACTATGGGCACGGCCTAAATATTTCTTCGTGAACTTACCAATTTGTTTTGAAGATATGCCATCTAAAGTTTTTTGGTAGGTCTCGTCTGAGATGATTTTTTCACCGTACTTTAAGTAATTGGCTATTGCACCTCCCCAATAACTATCGTTAAGTACAGATTCTTCCCTGTTTTTAAGTAGATTCTCCTTGGCTTTTGCAATGTATGCTTGCGACGCATTGTTCTTCAGGTTCGCTATTTCCGCTTTTACGATATCGACCAAACCTTCTTGTTGTGCAGGATTACATTTAAAGTTTATTTCCAATGAAAAACTTTCTTCTGGTAATCTAGAGGTATTTGTGTTTACAGAAACCCCATAACTGCCACCTTCTTCTTCCCTAATGGTATCAATATACCTAGTGCTCAAAACCGATTTTATGATTTCTAAGATCAATTGATTCTCTAAATTATAGTCCACATTTTCAAAAAGTTCATAATACACGGTAGTCTCAGGATTCTCCATTTCTCTTGAGAACACTTTTTTTGTAGTTCCGTTTACCTTGCGAATACCTCTATCTTTCCAGTTTTCTTGTGATTTGCCCTCTTTGATATTTCCAATATATTTTTGGGTAAGTTCGAGTGCTTGAGATTCGTTGAGGTTGCCTATGACTACAAATATAAAGTCTCCAACACCTGAAAAGCGTTCTTTGTAAATACGCTTTGCGGTTTCAAAATCAATATTATCATACATTTCGGGGGTTTTCAAAATTTTTCTTGGATTTGAGTTATAACTTAAACGTAGCAAGGTGTCATAGAAAATAAAATCTTTATTAGACATCATAGAGGCCAGCTGCTTTTTACTCTCATTGTTGCGTGCTTCAAAAAGTGCTTGATTAAATCGAGGCTTTTCAAAATTGAGATAACACAACTGCAACAAGGTTTCAAAATCTGAAATATTGGAAGACCCTGAAACAGATTCTTCATACTCGCCAAGGCTAAAGGATATATCAGCAGTATTGGTGCGTAACTTTTTGCTGAGCTCCAAGGCATTAAAATCTCCGACACCAGAAATTTTGACCAACTCCGAGGCTTTGTCCGCAGAGATTAAATCTGCTGTCTCAACGGTTGAGACACCGCCGAAACTAAAGCCGTTTAAGCTTACGAAGTTGCCTTTCTTCTTTGAAGGCATGAAAACAATTTTCGCACCGTTTTCAAGAACATATCCCTTTGCTTCTTCTACAGATGGTATACTAAAAACTTCTTTAACGGCTACCGGTTTTAGCTCTGTTTCCAATAAGGGTTTTTCTAAAACTTCGTTTTGATACGGTTCTAGAGTATTATTACTGATTGTATCTGCCAATGCCAACAATTCTGTCGTGGTAGGGATACTGTTTTTTTGGGCTTCTGGGGCTTTTATTGTAAATAAACTATTGTTTACATTTTTAAATTGCTTGGCGAACGCGTTTACCTCTTCTAAGTTAATGGTAGGAGCTATACTGTCAAAAAACTCCTTTCTAGCTGTTGCCGTCTGTATTGGTTCATTTTTTAAGAAAAATTGACTTATGGCAGATGCCCAGCTGTTATTGTCTCGGTAAATTTCATTGTCTATCTGGTTTAGGTAAGATTGCTTGAATGCTGCTATTTCGGCATCTAGTTCACTTTGTAAAAAACCATTCTGTGCTACACGTTCCAACTCTTTATAAGCTTCTTCAAAAGCTTCTTTTAGAAGCCCCTCTTTTCCTACTACGTTAAAATAGGACGCTTTTCTATTAAGACCTAGATTGAATTGGCCGATGCTTGCTTGCTGAATATTGGTTTCTGGGTTTTCATTAAGTTCGGTATAGCGTTGGCCTAATAGATTTGTGAATATTTGGGATATGATATTTTTTCTTAAGTAATCTTTACCCTTTTCCATTATTTTTTCATTTCTAAAGACCCAATCGATTTGAGCGATCCCTAGGCCTTCTTGCAAAATCATAGCTTGTTCTGTCTCAGGATAGTCAGGAATTTCGAAATGAGGTCTTTTTGTGGCATTTGGGCTTAGGGCGATATCAGAAAATTGCGCTATAACTTTTTTCTCCATTTCTGCAACGTCGATGTCACCGACGATAATCACCGCTTGTAGGTCTGTTCTGTACCATTTACTGTAAAAATCACGAAGTTCTTGGTACTCGAAATTTTGAACCAGTTCAATATCTCCTATGGGTCTTCGGGTTTCGTATTGGCTGCCTTTGTAAAGAAGAGGGATAAAGGTTTCGTTTACCAGACCTTGGGGCGTTCTTCGAGATCGCCATTCTTCCAAAATAATGCCTCTTTCATCATCTATGGCCTGCTCTTCTAGAGATAGTTTGCCAGACCAATCGTTCAGCACGAGTAGGCATTTTTCTACTAATTCTTGGTCTGATGCCGGCACATTATCTATATTGTAGACCGTTTCATCAAAATTGGTATAAGCGTTAAAGTCGCCACCGAACTCAAGGCCTTTTTTGCCGAGCATTTCATCTATTTCTCGGCCTTTGAAGTTTTCAGAACCATTAAAAGCCATGTGTTCTAAAAAATGAGCAAGTCCTTTTTGTTTTTCATTTTCTAATACAGAACCTACTTTTTGTGCAAAATGAAAACTCACCCTGTCTTGCGGTTCTTTATTATGCATGATAAAATATGTAAGGCCATTGGTTAACTTACCGCTTTTTACTTTCTGTGGCAACTTAACTTGTTGGCTAACTTGTGCAGTAGTAACTTGCAGATTTAGAAGTACTAGAAGGATACAGGCTATATTTTTTTTGAACATTTTTTCTATTTTTTTGTGTGATAGGGAAGTTTTCCTTAATTATTTTAGCTAGACTTTGGTATTAAAAATTAAAAATAGTTCTTAACGATTTTTCAATTTCAGACTCTTCAAGAGTATACGTTACAATTTCTCCTTTTTTATTTAATAAGACATAGGTGGGCATAAACTGAACTTGAAAGTACCCGTTAGAGACTTTAGCTTTTAAAGAGTCAGGTTCTAAGGGTGTATCTATGAGTTGTACCCAAGGATTTTGATGTTTTTTTAGTGCATTTTGCCATGGTGTTGTCTCGGTATCTACCGAGATACTTATCATTTCAAGACCTTTGCCCTGATACTTGGAATAAATCTTTTTTAGTTGCGGAAATGCAGCTATACAAGGCGCACAGTAATAAGCCCAAAAATCTAACAACACATAGTTGCCCCTAAAGCTGTCTATGGAAATATTTTGGCCTTTCTCATCTTTAAGTGTAAAGTCTCTAACGGTTTTGCCGGGCTGAATGGCCAAATATTGATCTACATTTTCTTGTAACAACTTATAATAACGGCTTACTCGGGCATTTGGGTCGGCAATGTTCAAGAAATTTTGTTTTTCTTGAAGTGTATATCCAAGGTTTTCTATACCATTTCCTTCAGTAACTATAAGATAAAGGGCGGCCAATGAACCCTTAGAACTTTCATAGAGCTCTTTTTGTATTTTCTTGACCTGGGAAATGTAGAAATCACTTGCATCTGTAATCTTGGCTCGAAGATTTTTAATTTTTACGGTATCCATCCCTCCAGATCCAAACTGTTCTGAAAGTTCTCGTTGTAATGAACTCAAGCCTTTTATCTTAGAGTTTTCGTCCAAGGCCGATATGTTCTTTTTGTATTGCCCCAACACCTTATTGTTGGGTGTGCCCGAAAGACTTGTTATGGAAATAATGCCATATCCGTTCATTATCGCCCCGTTCGTATCAATTTCAAGGCTTATCTCAGTGGTACCTGCTTCAATAAAAAGATGTGTTTCATAAATTGCATTGTCATCATTATAGCTTAATGTTCCTATTTGGGAAGATGCCACATTGCCCGAAAGCACAAAAGTACCATCGCTTTTAAGCTCTGACATAGCCTTCGGATTTACGGACATTTGTTGGGTTTCTTCAAGCTTTCCGAATAAGCTAATGGACCCCTCAGACTTATTTTTAATGGTTCCTTTAATGGTGTATTGTTGACTGTAGCCCTTACAAAAACACGAAAGCAACATTATTGTTATAATTTTTTTCATTCTTTAATTTATTCTATGATTACATTATTATTTTCTACACGGTACTCGAAATCCGATTCTTTTTGAAATGAATTAATTATCTCTTCCAAATCGTTGTTTGTAAAGGTTGCATTAAAATACCTTTGGTCTAATGATCTATTTTTGTTGGTGATGGTAACGCCAAAATTTCGTTCAAGATTTTTTAGAATGGTTTTAAAGGGAACATTTCTAAAAGAAAGTTCTGCTTGTGCCCCAAAGGATGCACTTTCTTGAGGTAATGTGCTTAGGGTAATTTTTTTTGTGCGTTTATCAATCTCTATTTTTTGGTTGGGTAGAAGGTGTGTTTTTTTAAGACCGTCCTTAAAGAAAACTTCAATACAACCCTCAACAAGAAAAGCGTGCGCAGTTACATCGGTAGGGTAAGAATTAATCTCAAAACTAGTGCCCAGTACCTCTGTTAACATATTGTTTGTGAGCACCCTAAAAGGGCGGGCGCTATCTTTTTTGATATTAAAAAATGCTCTTCCGTCTAAAGCTATCATCCGTCTTGGATGATTTTTATCCATGGCTTTTAAAACTAGTTCGGTTTCAGGATAACAGTTAACCTTTGAACCATCTGGTAATATGATGCTCAGGTTTTTACCTCTTGGTACCTGTATGCGGTACTTGCCCCAAATATGCTCTTGTTTGTGAAACGTGAGTATATTGTTTTTGTATGAGGCAAAGAATTGCCCATTCTTGTCCAGTAATTCTTGGTCTTGGTTGCTCATAAGTGCATATTCACTACCATCAATACCCAGAATTTGGTGCGGTGTGCTTTTGTTTATCGTTGTAACTACTTCATTTATATTTTTACTGGCATCGGAGTTGCCGAAAAATATGATAGCGGATCCAATAACCATAATAGCAGCGGCATAGCCAATATAACGGAATGTAGGTCTTTCGTACCATGGCTTTAGCTTTCTGGGTTTCGGGTTTTCAAGATTTATTTTAGAACACAAAGTCTCCCATGCTGCCTGTTGGTCAATCTCTTGCTTGGTCGCCAATTTTTTAAGGATTCGAGGCCTTAGACCATCCATGCCCAAATCTTCTAGGTCTGCATCTATGCGCTCTTGAAGAGGTGGTAATTTAAACCAATCCCTTAAAATTATAAGTGCTATATTTTTTGGCGAAAGCATACATTAATTTTGGGTAAGAACAACCCAAATGACAAATGGTACTATTGCAAAAGCTCTTTTTGTTAAAAATTTATGATTTCTTTAAGAATTATCTTCTTAAAAAGGCTAGAAATACGTGGTTTACGTATAGAAAAAATACATGTTAGGTGCCTTTTTCAAAAGGCAGGTATTAGAAAAAAGTATCGTCAAGTAGAAAATGAAGAATTAATAATGGCAAATTTAGATCCTTAATTGCGGCTCTAATGGTAATCAAGGCCTTTCTAATTTGGCTCTCTACCGTTCGCTCCGAGATATTCCTCATTTTCGCAATCTCCTTATAAGTATAGTTTTGAAGTTTATTAAGAATAAAAATCTCTTTTCTGATTGGGGGCAGATCATTGATTATTTTTTGGAGCTGGTCTAGCCTTTTGTCAATGGGTTTCGTATCTAGTTCTTCGAGTGCTATTATGGTGTTGAGTCTAAATTCTTCTATATGTTCTGCCCTCTTTTTATTCTTGTTGTAGAGATTAATGTAATTGTTGTACGCGCTGCGATATAGGTAAGCGTTCAGCGAGGTATGTGCTTTAATTTTTTTTCTATTCTTCCATAGAATTAGAAGGGTTTCTTGGGCTATCTCTTCACTTTGGTACTTATCTGAACAGAGGGTGTAAATGTAGCGCGAAAGTTTTTCAAAATATATTCGATAAAGTTGAGAGAATGCCTCTTGAGAATCAGTTTTGCTTAAACTTCTTAAAAGTACTTCAATATTTGCAGTGCTACTTTCCACTAATAGAATTAAATTCTTTTTGGGCAAATTAAAAAAAAATGCTCGTGGAGTAAGGGTATAATGAAAGTTTATTTGTCAAAGGGGTAAAAATAGAATGGAAATGAAATCTGAGAAGATTTTTTTATTGCTAGAAAAGTATAGACAAAATACAATTTCTGATAGTGAGATTACACTATTGGCAAATGCGTTGAAACATGCCGAACAGGCTAAAATTGTTGAGCAATTCTTTAGAGAAGAATATTTATTGGTCAGTGCTGAGATTGATTTTGATGTAGAAGAAAGTTTGGCGGCTGCCCTGCATAAAATAAACTTAAAGAACAAGCGGTCAATAACCCTAATGCCAAAGAACTTCTTTTATGCAATTGCCGCCAGCTTGGTCTTGTTTTTTAGCATTACACTCTTCTATTATTTAAGTAACAGTTCTGAAAATTTAACCATTGAGCTACAGCCCATTGTTCTCGAAATGTCTGACGGGACGGAAAAAATATTGGATGCCTACAGCGCCTCTGACAGTTTGGTTACGCTAACTAGCACCGTTTCGTCTTGGTTAACGGGAAATAAGCTTGTTTATAATGTAGCACCGAACAGTATTTCTCAAGGTAAAAATAAGTTAGTGGTACCCCACGGTCGTACTTTTTCGTTACAATTGGCAGATGGTACCAACGTGCGTATAAATGCCGGCAGTACACTGACTTTTCCTGTGGGGTTTCAATCGGAAAATGAACGAAGGGTCTTTCTTGAGGGAGAAGCATTTTTTGAGGTGACAAAAAACGAAAACAAACCGTTTATTGTAAATACCATCAATTCTTCTATTGAAGTTACCGGCACGGCGTTTAACGTAAGTGCTTATGAAGATGATGTCTTTGAAAAAACGACCCTGACGGAAGGAAGCGTTCAGGTTTCTTTTGAGGGTGTTAGCTCTAATTTAATACCGAATGAACAAGCTGTTTTGAATAAAAAGAGTAATATTTTGAATAAGAGTGCGGTCGATGTTCAAAAGGAAACAGCTTGGCTAAAAGGTCAAATGATATTTGAAGGTGCGCCTTTTAGTGAAATAGCCACAAGATTGGAACGCAGATTTAATGTAACTATCGAGTACAATAAGGCCGATTTAGCAGCTAAACAATTCACGGCCAATTTTGAAGGCGAAAAAATTGAGCAGATTATTGAATTTTTGGCGCAGAGCTATGGTTTTGATTATAAGATCGAAGCGAGCGTAATATACGTTCAATAGCATTTTCTTTTAAATAAATACTATATGAAGGTGATGAATACCTTAACTGATCACAATTTTTTACAGTCTATAAAGAATCTGAAACCATGCTTTCGCATAGTATTATGGCTTGGCTTGGCAAGCACCTTAATGGCATTTAAAACAATTACTTATCCATCTGATTTGTACTATCAAGAACTGTTGACCATTAAAATGGAGAATAGTACAGTAGCTGAAGTTTTCAGCGAGATTGAACGTAAAACAGAATATAAGTTATTGTACCATTTAGATTTTATCAACCTTAAAAGAAAAATTTCTGTTTTTTCTGAAAATGGTAGCATAGAATCGGTCTTAAAACAAATTTTCAAAAACACTAACGTTGGTTACGTCATTTACAATGATCAGATTGTACTAAGAAGAAATAAGGTCGTGCCAAAAGAACTGCCAGAAGCCAAACTAACATCTATACAAGAAATATCAGAAGATGGCCTACAAAGAAAAATAACTGGTTATGTGTACGATGTTTCAGGGTTTCCATTACCGGGCGTGTCTATTTTAATAGAAGGCACACAGCGGGGTGTAGCTAGTAATTTTGATGGTTTTTATAAAATAGAAGTCAAAAAAAATGAAGTTCTTGTCTTTAGTTACCTTGGTTTTTTAACAAAAAAAATAGTCGTTAAAGATCAAGTTAACTTAGAGGTTGTAATGGAGGCTACGAGTTTTGAGTTAGAAGCTGTTGAACTAGTATCTACGGGTTATAAAACTTTACCGAAAGACAGGGCTACCGGTTCATTTGCCACGATTAAACAAGATGTGGTAGAAACGAAAATAAACCAAGATATTTTTTCAAAATTGGCCGGTGAGGCGAGTGGACTATTAAGCGGTGAGGGCACTGGGGAAACAGGATTTATTATCCGTGGAATTTCGTCTCTTAATGCAGGTACCAACCAAGATCCATTAATAGTGGTTGACGGTATTCCTCTTGAAGGGAGTTTTAATACCATCAATCCTAATGATGTAAAAAATGTCACTATTTTAAAAGACGCGGCAGCCGCTTCTATTTGGGGGGTCAGGGCTGCCAATGGTGTTATTGTTATTACCACAAAAAAGGGCAATAATAACCAAAAGCTCGAGGTGAGCCTTTCAACGAACCTCGCAATAACATCGGAGCCCGATTTGTTCGCGGCATCTTTGGGCGATGCTTCCTTGCAAATTGAGTACCAAAGAGAATTGGTGGAACGTGGCTTTTTTAGGGATGCTAATTTTATAGGAAGCAATGAGGTAAACATATTGAATTTAAGAAGCTTGCCACCAGTGGTAGCACTCCTGCTTGCAGAGCAACGGGGAGATATAAGTACCACGGAAGTTGCTGCACAATTGGCAGAATTTGAAACTAGGGATTTGCGAAGGGAATATTCGAACCTTGTCTTAAGACCACGGATTTGGAACCAATATAACCTGGCAGTTTCGGCAGGTGGCGAAGAGCATAGTTTTCGAGCTTCGCTTTCTTACAACAACAACCAAAATGAACTCATCGAAACAGGATCTGACCAAATAATCGCAAACTTTTCAAATTCACTCAATTTTAGCGACAAACTCAATTTTAATACGGTAGTCAACATATCTCGTTTTAACGAAGAACTTCAGCCAAATGAGTCAAGTGACCTATTCAGTCCTGGTTTTGGAAACTTTTCACGAACAAATTTTACAGAATTACTTAATAATTACTCTGTGATAAGTAGAATATTGGATAATCAAGGAAATTTTGTTCCAAGTCAACTAGGTGCTAATCAAATTGCATCGGATCAGCTGCGCGCTCGCGGATTTGCATATGATTGGACCCATAATATTCTGCAAGAATTTGAAAATGCCAATAATAACCGAGACGATACGGCCATTCGTATTCAGACAGGTTTCACCTATAATTTATTGAAAGGCCTTTCTTTTGACCTACGATACCAATATGAGTGGGAAAATAGGCAATTGCGTAATTATTACAATACGGATACATACGCTGTAAGAACCCGTGTAAACTCTTTTACCCAACTAGATAATAATAATTTTGCCGAAAGTTTTCCAATCCCACAAGGGGGTATTTTAGATACCAGAAACGACCAAGAAGTAAATCAAACAATTAGAGCGCAGATTAATTACGATGCCAGCTTTAACGATGGAAAGCATAAAATAAATGCTATAGCGGGCTACGAAGCCCGAAAGCTGATTTTAGAGACAGATAATAATAGGCTCTATGGTTATGACGATGAAAATCTTACTTCGTTGTCTCCAGATTTTACTACACAGTTCGTTACAGAATTTAGCCTGCCTACAGAAAGTTTCGGTACAGATTTGATTCCGCCCAATAATCGTACGTTCTTTCAAGAAAATAGATTTTTGTCGTATTACTTCAACGGTGCTTATACTTTTAAAGACACCTATACGCTATCTGCAAGTGCACGTTTAGACGACACAAATTTGTTTGCCCGTGACAATCGGTTAAAAAACGTACCTCTATATTCCTTTGGTTCTAAATGGAATATTACTAATGATTTTTTCAAGGAAAGTAATGTACTGACCAGACTTGAATTACGCACCACTTTTGGTATTAATGGCAATGTGAACGATGTATCCGTTCCTGTACTTACCGCACAGATAGGAAGAGGTAGAATACCCTTTAACAAT
>CAYGUZ010000002.1:20086-20311 GCA_964353215.1 uncultured Flavobacteriaceae bacterium | reverse complement strand
GGTTTAAATCATTGTATCTGGGGCGTTCAACCTTTCTTCCATAGTCAAAGGCAAAGCTGTGTTTTTCAGACGCCGTATAAAGAAGATAAATAGACGGAAAAGCTTGAAAAAAATCTTGGTTATTTACCTGATTTAATGTTCTAGAGACGCCTTCTGCTTCGGTGAGTTCACCTCGTAAACCTAGTTTCATCGACCATTTTTCCCAGTTCTTTACAAAGCTTACAT
>CAYGUZ010000002.1:0-20076 GCA_964353215.1 uncultured Flavobacteriaceae bacterium | reverse complement strand
GCCCGCATATACCTTTTCATCATAAAGAAAATTATCCGATAGTGTTTCGTCTACGGTAGTGCTGGAGCCTGAGAAATTGAAGTAGTCTATTTCATTTTCAGAATGAATAGATGAAATTTTTAGTCCAGATTCAAAAGAAGCGTTCCCTATAGGTGTGGCGTAGTCAATTTGTCCTGTAAAAATTTGAATATTTTGGTCCGAGTTTGTCGTAAATCCGAAATCCCTGAAAAAACTCTGGTTGTTGTCAAAATAACGTGAGTCTATTCGCTGCGCAAAACCTTCATCATAATTGGTATAGTGCCCATTAAATGACAATTGAGATCCTTCTTTGCCAAGTTTAGTTGTATAAGACAGGTCAAATGCCAAATTGGTATTGTCTTTAGATACTGCATTATCGGTAGTAAAAGTGGAGTCAATTACATTTTGGGAATTTTTAATTTCCGTATCGATTAGTTTCTCTCTTCTCTGATTAGGGTTTACAGCAATATTTGAGGTGAAGTTGAGACTATTCTTTTCATCAAAATCATAATCTAAAATAAAGGTGCCGCTGTGCGCTTGTGTTCTTATTATTTCTTGTGAACTAATATCCCAAACCGAAAAAACTGAATTCGTATTGTCCCCAAAATTTATTCCTTCTCTTCTTTTTTTCAATTCTTTTCTAGGGTTAATACTGTAATTAGCGAAAAGATTAAGCTTATCTGTTTTATAGTAGTGGCTTGTGCCCAAACTGAATTTTGGGAATACCGCCTGCGTTAACGAGCCATTTACACTGCCTTTGTAGCCAGGAACAATACTTTTACTGGTTACAATATTTAAAATGGGGCCTCCTTCTGCATCATACCGAGCGGGAGGGTTCGCAATTACTTCAATCGACTTTATTGCGGTTCCCGTTAATCCTTGTAATAATTCCTGGACCTCTTGGCCTGATAACTGTACCTTTCTATCGTTTAAATAAACAGTTGCGTTCTGACCCCTAATCTGAAGGTCGTTTTGATTAACGATTACCCCTGGAGTACTCTTTAAAATGTCCCATGAGTTTCCTTGAGAAACTACTGTGTTTTCTACATTAAACACCAACCTATCCGATAACCTTTGAACCGTTGGTCTGCGGGCAGTTACCACTACTTCGTCTAAATTTTCACTTACAGTTGGTACTACTAAAGCCCCTAAAGCAATATCTTTTCTTATATCTAACGCCAAAGGTTCAGAGCCGTTACCGATATAACTTGCCTGAAGTAAATACAAATCAGGTTGAATTTCGGTAAGTTCAAAAAATCCGTTTTCAGAAGCAGATGTCCCCTTTACGAAAGTGGAATCAACAGCATTTAAAAGAAGAATGTTGGCAAAAGGAAGTACTTCGTTCTCCGTATTTATAACCTTTCCTGTAATCTTAAAAGTTTGTGAAAAACAGCTTCCGATTGCGAAACATACCAATAAAATAGAAAGTAGCGGGTTCTTCATTATAGGTTTGGGTCAAGTACCAAATCTAAGAAAATATTTCCGACTAGAAATCGATAATTCGCTATCCTGCTAGGCAAAAAAACTATATTTGCAGTTGGTTATGAAAAAGATTAGAAATTTTTGCATTATTGCGCATATCGACCATGGTAAAAGCACCTTGGCAGACCGTTTGTTAGACTTTACGGGGTCTGTTACCGAGCGTGAAAAAAAAGAGCAACTTTTGGACAGCATGGATTTGGAACGTGAACGTGGTATAACCATAAAAAGTCACGCCATCCAAATGGAATACACTTATAAAGGGGAAGAGTACATTCTAAATCTTATCGATACTCCAGGTCATGTTGATTTCTCTTATGAGGTTTCAAGGTCGATTGCCGCATGCGAAGGAGCGCTATTGGTCGTTGACGCAGCGCAAAGCATTCAAGCACAGACCATTAGCAATTTATATTTGGCTTTAGAGAATGATTTGGAAATTATTCCTGTCCTCAATAAAGTAGACTTACCAAGTGCAAACCCCGAGGAAGTTACCGATGATATTGTAGATCTTTTAGGTTGTGATGCCGAAGAGGTCATTCCGGCCAGTGCTAAAACAGGTATTGGTATCGAGGAAATTTTAAGTGCTATTATAGAACGAGTTCCTGCTCCGACGGGAAACCCTGATGAATCATTACAGGCCTTGGTTTTTGATTCAGTCTACAATCCTTTTAGGGGTGTAGAAACGTATTTTAGGGTTATCAATGGAGAAATTACCAAGGGTCAAAAAATAAAGTTTGTTGCAACCGATAAAGACTACTTTGCCGATGAAGTTGGTACTTTAAAATTGGTACAACACCCTAAAAAAAGCATAAAAGCAGGTGATGTAGGCTATTTGATTACGGGTATTAAAGATGCCCGCGAAGTAAAGGTAGGCGATACGATTACCGATGCCGCTAGCCCGACCAAAAACCCCATTGCAGGCTTTGAAGACGTAAAACCAATGGTTTTTGCGGGTATTTATCCTGTAGATACCGACGAATTCGAAGAGTTGAGAGCTTCTATGGAAAAGCTCCAGCTAAATGATGCTTCTCTTGTTTTTGCCCCAGAAAGTAGTGCAGCTTTAGGTTTTGGTTTCCGATGTGGGTTTTTGGGCATGTTGCATATGGAAATTATTCAAGAACGCCTGGAGCGTGAGTTTAACATGACCGTTATTACCACAGTACCAAACGTAAGCTATCATGCATTTACCAGAAAAAATCCTGATGAGATAATTGTTGTGAATAACCCTACCGATTTGCCAGATCCTTCTGGTATTGACCGTGTAGAAGAACCTTATATAAAAGCTACGATAATCACAAAATCAGATTTTGTAGGCAACGTAATGTCGCTTTGTATCGAAAAAAGAGGACAAATTACAAATCAGACTTATCTCACTACCCAAAGGGTTGAGCTAACGTTTGACATGCCTTTGGCCGAAATTGTTTTTGACTTCTATGATAGGTTAAAAACCGTTTCTAAGGGCTATGCTTCATTTGATTACGCCCCCATTGGTATGCGGGTATCTAAATTGGTTCGTGTTGATATTTTATTAAATGCCCAGCCAGTTGATGCGCTTTCAGCATTAATTCATGCAGATAGCGCGGTTACCATTGGTAAAAAAATGTGCGCTAAATTGAAAGAGCTCATTCCAAGGCAGCAATTTGATATTCCAATACAGGCTGCTATTGGGGCCAAAATTATTTCAAGAGAAACTACCAAAGCACTTCGAAAAGACGTTACCGCAAAATGTTATGGTGGTGATATCTCGAGAAAGCGTAAGCTACTTGAAAAGCAGAAAAAAGGTAAAAAACGTATGCGCCAAGTGGGCAATGTAGAAGTGCCTCAAGAAGCGTTTATGGCCGTGCTGAAATTAAACGACTAGCATTTAGTTTTCTTCCTCAAAATCAAAAACTTTGCCCAGGTATACCAATTTATAGCCTTCTTTAATATCGGTAAACTCTTTGCTGAACGCAGATATAATCTTAAGGTCGTTTTGTGGAGTTTTAAGAAATAGGGGGATAATATCATTATCGGCTTTCGTGATTTCTATTAGGCCGTTATAATGCTCTTGATCTTTTAGCTCTATTTCGTTTATTGACGGATATTTTCTTGCTGCATCGGTTAGTTTTATAAAATCGTCGGTATGCGAGAATAAGCCTTCTTCAGGATTGTTTTCAGGGTCATTCATCTCATCCGTATTCACTATTCTAAAAGCCCCGTTTTCACCGAACTGCTTCTTAAACTTATCAATGGCAAATTTGTTGATATCAGAGTTTCCCGTTAATGCCATGAGATATCCCATATCGTTCAACTCGATATTATCGGTCAACGAATCAGAAAAAATATTGGCAGCCATTGCCTCTATACCCAATTTTTTTGCCTTTTCAACATTGGTCTGGTTATTATCGATAAGCACTACGTGACGTTTGTTTTTCTTTAAATAATTCGCGATCAAGCGAGATACTTTGGAAGCTCCAATAATTAAGATTCCTTCTGATTTGGTCAAGAATACCCCAACCAATTTAGCAAAAAGACGAGCAGTAGTCGCATTGAGCAACACGGTACCCAATACAATCATAAATACCAACGGCGTAATATACTCTGCCCCTGGCTCACCTTTAGCCAGAAGTTTGGAGCCAAAAAGTGACGCGATCCCAGCTGCAACAATACCCCTAGGCCCTACCCAGCCAATAAATAATTTTTCGTTCAGTTTTAAATTAGAGCCTTGGGTGCTAAGAAATACTCCGATGGGTCTAATTAGAAAAACAACCAGAACAAATAAGGCCGCCGTTCTCCAATTGATTAACAGTTTTAAATCACTGATATTGATGTTCGCGGCAAGTAAAATAAATAGGATAGAAATCAATAAGACGCTTAGTGATTCTTTAAAGTATAACAACTCTTTAAGGTTAGGTAGGTTCATATTACCAAGAACCATGCCCATTACCACTACGGCTAAAAGCCCCGATTCATGGGCAAATAAGTCAGACTCCACAAAAACCAACAATACGACAGATAGCGATACCACATTCATTAGATAATGTGGAATTAGGTTCTTTTTTATCGCAAAAGCCAAAGCATGCGCAAAAGTAAAGCCAAAGGTTGTGCCGAACAATAAGATTTTACCAAATTCTATTAATGCTGTTTGGGTGTATCCACTTCCTTCGCCCACACTGATAAACTCAAAGACCAATACGGCTACCAATGCCCCTATAGGGTCAATTAGAATACCCTCCCACTTTAGTACCGTTGAAACATCTTTTTTAAGCGGAATATTTCTTAAAATAGGTGTAATTACAGTGGGGCCGGTAACTATTATAAGCGCAGAGAAAAGAAATGATATTTGCCAAGAAAGATCAAAAATATAGTGGGCGGCGACGCCAGCGCCAAAGAAGGTAACCACAGAGCCGACAGTAATCAATTTGGTTATTACCGGGCCAACGTTGGCTATTTCAGCACGTTTTAAAGTTAAGCCTCCTTCGAAAAGAATTATGCTTATCGCCAAGGATACAAAATAATAGAGGCCTTCTCCGGGAAACAATCCTTTCTCGCCGTTCCATATAGGCTCTATAAGCTTTGCTCCATTTTCAGTATATAAAGTAGCAATCGGCCCAACTAACAATCCTATTAAGATCAGTGGCAAAATAGCAGGCAATTTTAGTCGCCAAGCAACCCATTGGGCAATGATGCCTAAAATAATAATTCCTGCAAGCTCTATCATTGGTTTTCAATTTTGGTAAAAATAAGGATTATACAATTGCTTTAGGGGCTAATTATCCCTCATGGTAAGTCTTAAAACAGAACATGTCGATTTTTCAGTGAATTTATCCTTACCCGTTCCGAACAAAATATCGACCCAATTATCTTTTTGAGGAGTGCCAAGAATAAGCAGGTCAAAACTGGCAGATGCTTTTGAAATAGCATTAATGGGGTCGTCATCTTTTTGAACAACAACCATACTTTTCGTATCTACTTTTTGAAGCAACCTTTTGGAGTTTTCTTCCATATCCCTAATAGTCTCCTTGTCCGTTTTTTCTGAAACAACATGCAACAAGGTCAAAGAAGCGTTATAAAAAGAACATATTCTATCGGCCACTGCAATAAAATTCTTGTCTCTTCTGCCTGGTCTTAATGCGAGCAACACTTTACCTATATATCGAACACCATCATCTTTGAAAAGTGCAAAATCAGAATTAATATGTGTCAAAAGCCACCCAATAGGGTTACTCACCAAGATACCGCTGTGCGCTCGTCCATTCCAGCCCATAACAAGCCAATCGCAATGGGTTTGATTACTAAGCTCGTGTATCGTATCGGAAATCTCATGGGTTACCGCAGCTTCAAAATCTACATCGATGTTTTGTGATGTTGCCAATCTGGCCACTCGACGTTCTAAAGAGGCTATTCTTGGGTTTTCTTCGACCATGGCGTCCAAAAAAGTTTGGTTGGGAACCTCGGTGACATTGACAACTTGTATTTTTTCGCGCTTGTTAATGGCAGCGGCTATTTCTACAAGCATTTCTGGTGAACGTTCATTTCCTAAAAGCGGAACAACAACACCGGCATTTGAAGCTAGTTTTCCATCTAAATTCTGAAGACTTACCGATTGGTTACTTCTATAAGTAATTTTAGCGTCTCTTTTTTTATTGTAGAGCAGATACAATGCTGGGCGATGACCATATTTTCTTAGGATACCTGTTCTTGTGGCGTTTTTTCCGAAAAAGAAATAGATGATAAACCCCAAAATAAAAATCCCTAGAATGGCAAGCATCGGGCCTACACCTAAAAAAATAAGTAGGGCTATCCCGCTAAAAATTCCAAAGAGTTGAACATACGGGTAAAAAGGTGAGCGATAAGGCGGTCTGTACCATTGTGCCGAGGTTTCCCTTAAGACAATAACGCACGCATTTACCAAAATAAACATCATGACCATAAAGGCACTTGCCAATTTGGCTATCTTCTCTACATCTAAAAATAAAATGACCATTGCCATTAAAAAACAGGTCAATATAATAGTCACGACAGGCGTTAAATATTTACTGTGGATTTTGGCCATAAAATCTGGCAATAGCTTGTCTATAGCCATCGCAAATGGAAATCTTGATGCTGCCAAAACCCCTGAGTTTGCCATTGATATCAAAGTGATAACACCTATCAAAGCAGCAGAATACCCAATAACATTGCCCCCTAAAAATTTTGCTATTGTATAGATGGGTTTTAGATCAGATTTGAGCGCTTCTAAAGGCAGGTTTCCGACCAAGGCAAAAGCTACTGATACGTAAATAATAGTCATAATGAATAGAGAAAGAATCATCGCCCTAGGCAGATTGGTTCCAGGGTTCTTTATTTCACCTGCTATCGCGGCGACCTTTGTGACACCTGCATAAGAGATATAAACAAATGCTACCGTTGAAAACAAACCCATTTTGCCTTTCAATAAAAAAGGATCTAATAATTCAGAAGATGTTCGAGGAAGTCCGAATAAAAGAATGAGCGCTAAAGCAGTAAGACTAATGCTAACAATAAAAATCTGGACCTTACCGACTTTTTTTACCCCCAAAATATTTAAGAATAAAATGAGCGCTAAAAAAAGAACTGCAATGTATTTTGTAAGTCCGGGGTCAATATTAATTAGTATGGAAAGATATGCGCCGAAGCCTACCAAAGCGAATGCACTTTTAAAAAGTAATGACAGCCAAAGACCAAAACCGGCAATGGTACCAAATAAAGGGCCGAAAGCTCTTTCTATATAAACATAGGTGCCACCCGAAGAAGGCATTGCCGTAGCCAGTTCTGATTTTGATAAAGCCGCAGGAAGAATGCAAATGGCAGCTATTAAATAGGCTACCCAAACTGAAGACCCTGTTTTTGCAGCCGCCAAACCCGGCAAAACAAAAATACCGCTGCCCAACATGCCTCCTATACTAATGGCAATTACAGAAGTTAAGGATAAGCTACGTTCTAATTTTTTCAAATAGGTTTGGTCTAGACCTTAAAAATAGCTTTTTTGAATTAAAAATCATTTCTGTTAAAAAACATCCAATAATTGGGTGTTTAAAGGGCAATTACACTTCGTTTTCTTATTTTGCCCGTCATTTTGTTTTTTGATGACTATATATCCCGTTGAAACCGGAAATTTTAAGCTTGATGGAGGTGCCATGTTCGGTGTGGTACCAAAATCTATTTGGTCCAGAACCAATCCTGCCGATAGCAATAATATGATCGATATTGCTGCTCGAAGTCTTCTTGTTGAAGATGGCGATAGATTGATTCTTATTGATACCGGAATGGGCAACAAGCAATCGGAAAAGTTTTTTGGATATTATTATCAATGGGGTGATCATTCCATAGACAGTTCGCTTGAAAAAATAGGTTTTCATAGAGACGATATTACAGACGTTTTTATGACCCATTTGCATTTTGACCACTGCGGTGGAAGCATTCAATGGAATAAAAACAGAACTGGATACGAACCTGCATTTAAAAATGCGGTGTTTTGGACAAATGAAAACCACTGGAAATGGGCGACCCAACCAAATGCTAGAGAAAAGGCTTCGTTTTTAAAAGAGAATCTTATTCCCATGCAAGAAAGCGGGCAGCTTCAATTTGTAAAGAGGGGCGCAAATGCTTTTTTAGAAAAATCAGAACTGGGTTTTGATGTTCTCTTTATTGACGGGCATACAGAAAAACAAATGATACCTCATATCAATTATAAAGGAAAAACTGTCGTATTTATGGCAGATTTAATGCCTACTGTTGGCCATATTCCACTTCCTTATGTAACTGGTTATGACACCCGTCCATTATTAAGTATGGATGAAAAAGCACTATTTCTAGAACAGGCAGTAAAAAATGAATTTGTTCTATTTTTTGAACACGATGCTCATAATGAACTATGTACATTAAAAGACACCGAAAAAGGGGCACGGCTAAACGAGTTATTTTCATTTAAAGAACTACTGGGTTAATACTATAATTCTAAATACATTTTATGATGACTACATATTCAAAATCATTTTTGGCACTTGTTTCAGCAAGTCTTTTTCTTGCAGGTTGCGGGGCAACTTCTTTGGTTTCGACCCCTGTCGAAAATATCGATACCGTTCCTTTAAAGATTGCGGATCTATCTGACGCCCAGAAAAAAAATTGGAGCCATACAGACTTGATCACAGATACTATTCCTGGTATGAGTCTTGATAAAGCTTACAATGAATTGATAGGTAACAAGAGAGGGCAGACTGTAATTGTTGCTGTTTTAGACTCTGGAATAGATCTCGACCACGAAGATTTAGATGATGTGCTTTGGACAAATAAGGGAGAGAAGCCTGGTAATGATAAAGACGATGATAATAATGGATATATAGATGATATACACGGATATAATTTTCTCGGTGAGTCTTATCATGAACAGTTAGAGTACGCAAGAATGCTGCGCTTAGGTTTGGGCGATGCTTCAGAAAGGGCAAAAGCGCAAATAACATTGGATAAAGAATATTCGAAAGTGCTTCAAAACAAACAGCAATACGAGCAGATTTTGCAATTTGTAGTAGATGCAGATAAAGATGTCAAGAAGGTTTTAGGCAAAGACTCTTACACCAAAGAAGAACTATTGTCTATTAAGCCAACTACCGAAGAGATGAAACAAAAGGTTGGTTATCTCGCTCAAATGTATCAATTCACCGAGAGTGTAGACGACGCTATTAAAGAGTTAAAAGAAGGGGTGGCCCACTTTGCAAAACAAGCTAATTACAACCTCAACAAAGAATTTAATGGTCGAGAAATTGTAGGCGATGATCCCTACAATTTTAACGATAGAAATTACGGTAACGGCAACCCAAATAACCGTTTTGAAGATGAAAGTCACGGAACCCACGTTGCAGGAATTATTGCTGCAGAACGTAATAATGGAAAAGGTGTAAATGGTGTTGCAAAAAATGTAAAATTGATGAGTATTCGTGCCGTTCCAAACGGTGACGAATATGATAAAGACATTGCCCTGGGTATTCGTTATGCGGCTGATAATGGTGCGAAAATCATTAACTGTAGTTTTGGAAAATCATTTTCACCTAAGGCAGAGTGGGTGTATGAAGCCATTAAATATGCGGCATCAAAAGACGTATTAATTGTTCATGCGGCAGGTAATGATGGTGAAAATTTAGACGATTTGTCAAACCCTAATTTCCCCAACGACCATATGTTTGCTGGTACAGAAATAAGTGACAATGTCATCACAGTAGGTGCGCTTGCCCCTGCATACGGGTCTAAAATGGTGGCCTCGTTTTCCAATTATGGTAATGTCAATGTAGATGTTTTCGCTCCTGGTGATGATATCTATTCCACTATGCCAAATAATAAATATGACTTTCAAGGCGGAACCTCAATGGCCGCACCTGCGGTTGCTGGCGTCGCTGCTCTTATCCGCTCTTATTATCCAAACTTATCTGCTTCTCAGGTAAAAAATGTATTGATGCAATCTGGTCTGCGGTCAAAGGCTTCCGTAATTGTTGCCGGAGACCCTTCAAAAAGTAAATCGTTCTCGGAAATCTCAAAATCCGGAAAAATGGTCAATGCATACAATGCGCTACTTTTAGCTGAAAGCATTTCAAAAGGAAAACTAACTTTAGATTCTAACGCAGAATAATATGATCAGATTAGCTAAGAAAATTGTCTTTATCCTTTTATGCGGACTAACAACACTTATTGCACAAAATAATACCGGGTATTGGCAGCAACATGTCGATTATAAGATGAATGTTGAGATAGATGTTGAAAGCTATCGATATACTGGAACTCAAAAATTAGTTTACACAAATAACTCGCCTGATGAATTAAGCCGTGTATACTTTCACCTGTACTTTAACGCTTTTCAGCCTGGTAGCGAGATGGATATGCGCTTGCAAAATATTGCCGATCCAGATGGCAGAATGGTCACCGCGGACAAGAAAAGTAGAATAGCTGCTCTATCTTCTTCTGAAATAGGGTATTTGCATGCTACCTCTTTGCTGCAAGATGGTGAAGTTGTAGATTTTAACGAAGAAGGCACTGTGCTCGTCGTTGATTTGGCAAAACCTATTCCCTCTGGAGGTAAAACTACTTTTGACATGGAGTTCAAAGGCCAAGTGCCCGTTCAAATACGTAGGTCTGGTCGCAACAACAGAGATGGTGTTGCGCTTTCTATGAGTCAATGGTATCCAAAATTGGCAGAATATGATTTTGAAGGGTGGCATGCAGACCCTTACATCGCCCGCGAATTTCATGGGGTATGGGGCGATTTCGACGTAAAACTTACAATCGATAAAAGCTACACTGTTGGGGGTACGGGCTATTTACAAAACCCAAATGAAATTGGTCATGGTTATGAAACACCGGGAACCAAGGTGAAAACAAAAGGGAAAACGCTGACTTGGCATTTTAAGGCTCCTATGGTACATGATTTTATGTGGGCTGCTGACCCTGAATATGTGCATGATACCTTACAAATGGAAAATGGCCCGACCTTACATTTCTTATATAAGAATGATGAAAAGTTTAAGGAAACTTGGGAGAAAGTACAACCGCTTACGGCCAAAGCCATGAACTTCTTTAATAAAAACATTGGCGAATATCCATACAAGCAATACTCTGTAATACAAGGTGGTGATGGCGGCATGGAATATGCCATGTCAACACTTATTACCGGTGGTGACAAACCCGGTAGTGTCGTTGGTACTATGATCCATGAATTGGCCCACTCTTGGTTTCAGCATGTTTTGGCTACCAACGAAGCCAAGCATGAATGGATGGATGAAGGTTTTACCTCATTCATCTCTGCGCTCTGTAGCAATGAAATATTGGAAAAAAATAAAGAAAATCCTTTTGAGGGTTCTTACAAAGGCTATTATTATTTAGTGAATTCTGGTAAAGAACAACCACAAAGCACCCATGCAGACAGATACAACGAAAACACTCCTTACGGAATAGCGGCATATAGTAAAGGGGCTATCTTTTTATCTCAACTTGGTTACGTTATTGGTCAAGATAAATTAATGGAAACGATTCGTAAATATTATGAGGATTTTAAGTTCAAGCATCCTGTTCCAAATGACATCAAAAGAACTGCTGAAAAAGTATCAGGAATAGAGCTTGATTGGTATTTAACAGATTGGACGCAAACCACAAATACCATCGATTATGGAATAAAAGAAGTAGTGGCCGAAAAAGGAAAAACCAAGATTGTTCTCGAGCGTATCGGACTAATGCCAATGCCTTTAGACATTTTAGTAGTAGATTCTAACGGAAATCAAGAAACCTATTATGTTCCTTTGCGCATGATGCGTGGTGAAAAAGAAAATCCATATCCATCCTTAAAAAGAACCGTTCTTGACGATTGGGCATGGGCCAGTACTACATACGAAATGATTATTGATAGGCCCATTGAAAATATTGTAGGCGTAGTCGTAGATCCATCAAAACTGATGGCCGATGTAAATCAAGAAAATAATACCTACCAACCTGAATAGTAGGGGTGTCTTTAATAAAATAACTGTTTTTTGAAGTCCGCTTGGCTTTGTTGCCAATGCGGATTTCTTAATTTAGAGATGCCATTGTCCCCCTTAAGGGGACTTTAGGGGTGTAAAATGAAAAATAAAATAATTCCATATAACCCAAAACTAAAAGAATTTGCCAGACAACTGCGTAAAAATAGTACGCTGGCGGAAGTCCTTCTTTGGGAAAAAATAAAGCAACGTGCTTTTGGCGTGCAGTTTCATCGTCAAGTTCCTCTTCTGGATTTTATTGTAGATTTCTATTGTCATGAGCTTCAGCTTGCTATTGAAATAGATGGTGATTCGCATGAATTTAAATACAAATATGATTCGAAAAGACAAGGCGAATTAGAAAAAAGAGGTGTCGTGTTCATCTGGTTTTCTGATTTTGATGTAAAAAATAATATGTTTGGTGTTGTTTTATGTATTCAAGAAACTATTAATCAACATATAATAAACAGCCCTAAAGTCCCCACAAGAGGGCAATCCCCTAATGAAATTTTAGAGAAAACTGCAAAAACACCGCTGAAGCCAACTAAAGAGGCCCATTTGCAAGGCTTTGTTTTCCCAAAAAAAGAAAAACTTAAAAGCAAAAAGCTGATCGAACAGCTTTTTATTGAAGGAAAAAGTATAAACAACTTCCCCCTAAAGCTGATTTACCTTAAAACTGATTTTGAAGACGGAGGTCATATAAAAACAGGTGTTATCGCCCCAAAAAAAAGCTTTAAAAAAGCAGTACAAAGAAATCGCATTAAGCGATTACTGAGAGAGGCGTACCGTTTAAACAAGCATCTCGTTTTTAACAACATTGAGGGAGATTTTGCGTTCATGATTTTATATCTTGGAAAAGAAATGCCCAATTTTGAATTTGTTGAGATGAAAATGAAAGGGCTTTTGAAAAAATTTAAAGAAACCGTACTTCATGAAAAATCTTTTTAAAAAACAGTTGTTGATTCCGGTTTTTGCCGTTGTTTTTTTAGTTGCAGGAACTAGTTTTAAAAGCGACTTTTTTGAAATAGCTAAACAAATTGAAATTTTCACCACGCTCTTCAAAGAATTGAACATGAATTATGTAGATGAGACCAACCCTGGTGAATTAATGGATTCTGCCATTAAGAATATGCTTGAAGGACTTGATCCCTATACCAAATTCTTAAACGAACAAGATGTTGAAGAATATAAAATTAATAATGCCGGTGAATATTCAGGTATCGGTGCCCTTGTTCGTTCCTATAAGGACAAATTGGTCGTAGTAGAGCCTTATAAAGATTACCCTGCAGATAAGGCCGGACTTAAAGCTGGAGACGAGATTATCAAAATTGGAGAAATTGCCGTTGCCGATTTTGAAGATAATGCAAGCGAATTACTTAAAGGGGTCAGCAATAGCAGTGTAGCTGTAACTTTTAAAAGACAAGGCGCGACTAAAACAACAACTATTACCCGTGAAGGTGTAGAGGTCGACGCCGTGCCCTACTACAATATGGTAGATGATAAAACCGGTTACATCGTTTTGGCCAAATTCAATAGAAAAGCCTCTAGCCAAACTAAATCGGCTCTACAAGATTTAAAAGGCCGGGGAGCGACTCAAATTATTTTAGATTTAAGAGGTAATCCTGGCGGCTTGCTGTCCGAAGCTATAAATGTTACCAATTTATTTGTGCCAAAGGGAGAGTTGATTGTTACTACAAGATCCAAGGTCAAAAAATTCAACCAAACCTATAAAACCAAAAATAAGGCCGAAGATTTGGCTATTCCGCTAGTGGTTTTGGTAAATGGAAGAAGTGCATCGGCAAGCGAAATTGTTTCGGGTAGTTTGCAAGATTTAGATCGTGCAGTAGTCATGGGTGCAAGAAGTTTCGGCAAGGGATTGGTACAGCGGCCATTAAAACTTACCTATGGAACACAGCTAAAAGTTACCATTTCTCGCTATTACACCCCATCCGGAAGGTGTATTCAATCTTTGGATTATTGGAATAGGGATGAAGAAGGTAAAGCGGTCAGAACAACAGAGTTCAATCAATTCAAAACAAGAAATGGAAGAGTGGTTGAAGACGGTGGCGGTGTTATGCCCGACGTTGAAATAGCGTCATCAAAATCAAATGCCTTAACACATGCCCTCTTAGCAAATAAAATCATAATTGATAATCCAACAGCTTTTTATAATAAAAATGAGATCAAGAGCGTGGTTGATTTTAAGTTGTCAGAAAGCCATTATAACGAGTTCAAAAGCTTCGCAAATAGTAAGAATTTTTCATTTAAGACCAAGACAGAAAAGCTTTTGGAAGAAAGTTTGAATTCTGATGATTCCCTTTTGGGTACAGATGTTCAAGACAAGTACAAAGACTTATTGCTTGCGGTAAGTAGGGGGAAAATTCTAGCTATGGACACCTATAAAAAAGAAATCACCAAAAAGCTGGAGGATGAAATTATAACGCGTTATTTCTACCGAGATGGCCTTTATGATTATAATCTAAAAAATGATGATGCTATTCTTTCTGCAGCGGCACTTTTAGAAGATTCTAAAAAGTATCGTTCCTTCCTCGAATTGTAATTCTCGATTTTCATGTCATCTTAGGGTGCTACAACGGAATAGGAATCGATTAAAATCATAAAGAATGAATTTTTAAAATTTTTCACAACCCCAATAAATATCAAGAAACTGATATGGGGCTTGTAAATTGTAAAAGAATTGTTGAACTTCAAGGCGATAAGACCTTGGTAGATTCCGAACTTGGAAAAAGCAGTTCGTTTCATTTTATTTTAAATTCACAAATCTAGTTTATGGTAAATACCATATTGCTTTTAGATGACAATTCGATAACCAATTATATTCATAGAAAATTTATTTCTGAATCTCCATATAATACTGAGATAGTTTCCTTTGAAATGGGAAAAGAAGCGTTGGAGTATCTCAATAACAATGAAAGGGCATTTCCTGAGCTTATTTTTGTTGATATTAATATGCCAACAATGAGTGCTTGGGAGTTTTTTACTAACTATAGATTAGTTGAACGTGCAGAAAAAGAAAATACGATATGTATTATTCTTACAACCTCATTAAGCTCAAAAGACACAGAAATTGTAAAAGACTTTGAGGAAGTCAATGATATTATGCTGAAGCCTCTTAACTTAGATGCCCTTAAACAAGTTTTTGCAAAGTTTTTCTAGATTCTTCTATCGATGAAATGCAGGTCATAATCAATTGACAACAGATAATCTTTTTCTTACAACAAATATCGTTATTCTTACAACATTCTTATAGCGTAGTCTTTTACTTACTTTAAATTTGAGAAAAATACTCATAGTATGGATAGTCTCACAACAAATCAACCCACTGCAACCAAATGGATAACACAGCTACCATCTTCAACTGCCCTTTTAGATGCAAACTTAAACCTTATAGATGCATCATCTAATTGGTTCAAAATTTTCGATTTCAAAAGAGAGAATATTATCGGGAAATCTTTCTTGAGTCTTTTTCCACACTTTGCAGAGTCTTGGGAAGACAGCCTGGAGTATGCCTTGGAAGGGCTTACCGATATAAAGGTAATTGACAAAATGCCGGCCAAAGAAGAGCCAGAACAAGATTTTGTTTGGCTTCTTAACCCTTGGAAAGATGGTTATGGAAAAACCGTTGGGGTCATCGTAAATGTAAAAGATGTAACTGAGAAAAAGGCGTTAGAAATTGAACTTAAGCAGACACAGATTTTGCTCAATGAAAAAAGCAAAATTGCCAAAATAGGCAGCTGGGAATATAAAATTGATACCAAAAAGATGTATTGGTCCAATGAGATTAGGTCCATCTTTGGGGTTCCAAAAGATTATAAACCCACTTTTGATGCTTCTATATCTTTCTTTAGTGAAGAAAGTGGTTCTAGAGAAGTCATTAATAAACTTGTTGAAGAAGCTATTGCCTCTGGTAAACCCTGGAATAAGAATTTAGAGATCAACACCTTTCACGGCAAATCTATTTGGGTAAATACCATTGGTAGACCTAAATTTAAAAATGGTAGATGCGTACGTATTATAGGTACCGTTCAAGACATAACGGAAAGCATGCCTCAAAAAGATGAAAAACAAGAGGTAAACAATAGCGCTACTGTTCTACCAATTTTTGATGTCGCCCCGACAGGAATGGTAATTATCGACTTAAACTCTGAAGAGATTATAGATATAAACACACATCTGTTACAATTGCTTCACAAGCCAAAAAGTCTACTTGTTGGTAATAGCTATAAATCATTCATAACCTTTACAAAGTTTGAGTATGTTCGGTTGTCAAAAGAGCTAGAGCAGAATAGAACTTTCGGCCCCATTGAAAAACAGCTGATGCTAGGTAATGGTCAACAAATCTATTTAAAACTTAAGGGGAAAATTATTAGCGCCAATGCTACAAGCCAAAAAATTCTTTTAAGTTGTGAAAACGTAACCAAATACAAAGCCAAAGAAGAAGTGCTGGCCAAGAGCATTCAAAAATCTGAGAATGAACTTGACAAATTGGTGCACTTCTCACACATGGTTTCTCACAACCTTAAATCACACGCCACCAACTTTGATTTGCTATTAAATTTTCTAAATACCGAAAAAGATAGCACTGAACGTGAGAATCTTCTAAAAATGCTATTTAAAGCAACCGAAAATCTTACCGGAAGCATAAAAGGTCTTAGAGAATTAGTAGATATCAGATACAAAATCGACGATGATAAAAAAACCTTAAAGTTGAATGATTATGTTTACAAAATTCTCGAGAATTATACATGTCTGGTCAAGCAAGAAAGAGCAAAAATATTTAATGAAATAGCTGATGATGTTACGGTAAAAGCGATACCTAGCTATTTAGAAAATATTTTGAGCAACTTAATTGTAAACGCTATTAAGTTTAAAAAAGACAATCAAAAACCAATACTCGTAATAAGTGCCGAGAAAACTAAAGAGCATACTATCTTCTCTATAGAGGATAATGGTATGGGTATGGATCTTTCACAAGCAGGTGATAAACTATTTGTGCTTTATAAAACTTTGCATAGCATAGACCGTTCTAGAGGAATGGGGCTATATCTCACCAAATATCAGATTGAACTTATGAAGGGTAAGATTGAAGTGGATAGCGAGTTGGATAGAGGTAGTGTATTTAAGGTTTATTTTGTTAATGAATAAATAGTTTTTCATCGTACCATATACCACAAGCGGGCTTTCTTCTTCTAGAGTCCGCTTTTTTTTGTAGTATTTCAAATCCTTATTTTTGATGGATGCAGAAACTAAAAGTTTGCGAGCTTTTTGCCGGAGTTGGGGGTTTTCGATTGGGACTAGAAAAAACAGGGGGGTTTGAGGTGGTTTGGAGTAATCAATGGGAGCCTTCAACCAAAACCCAGCATGCCTCGTTGGTCTACGAAGCCAGGTTTGGTTCAAGAAACCATTCTAATGAAAATATCGAAAAAGTGCTTTCTAAAGATATTCCTGATCACGATGTTTTGGTAGGGGGGTTTCCTTGTCAAGACTATTCAGTTGCTACCACCTTAAAAAACTCAAAAGGCTTGCTTGGTAAAAAAGGGGTTTTGTGGTGGTCTATCCATCGTATCCTTTCAGAGAAAAAAAATAAACCAAAATACCTGATTCTCGAAAATGTAGATCGTTTGCTAAAATCACCCTCTTCCCAACGGGGCAGGGATTTTGCCATTATGTTAAAAAGTTTGTCCGACTTAGGTTATGCCATTGAATGGCGTGTAATTAATGCCGCCGAATACGGTATGCCGCAGCGCAGAAGGCGCGTTTTTATTGTAGGCATCCATAAATCTTCGTCATTATATTCAAAATATAATACTTTAAATTCAGCAAGCGCCCTACTTGAAAAAGGTATTTTTGCCACAGTTTTTCCTGTATCCCAAAGCAGTACAAAACTAAACCATCTTAGTCTTGAAGGTACTATTCTCAACATTTCCGAAAACTTCAATAAAGGTGAAAAATTATCTCCTTTTTTTAATAGCGGTGTTTGTATAGAGGGTAAAGTTTCTACCCTAAAAACCACTCCAAACTATGATGGTAGTTTTACCTTACTTTCAGATATTCTACAAAATGGTGACGTATCTAAAGACTATTTTATTTCTGAAAAAGAACTACCTAAATGGGAATATTTAAAAGGAGGAAAAAAAGAATTAAGAACAACTAAAGAAGGTTTTACCTATAATTACTCAGAAGGGTCAATGGTTTTTCCTGATGCATTGAATAAAGCCTCTAGAACTATAATTACAGGGGAGGGGGGTAAATCACCTTCGCGATTTAAACATGTAATACAAACCGATAAAGGGCTACGTAGGCTCACTCCTCTTGAGTTGGAACGACTTAACATGTTTCCTGACAATCACACAAAGCTTGAAGGTGTTTCAGACACCAAAAGAGCATTTTTTATGGGTAATGCCTTAGTGGTCGGTATCGTTGAACATATTGCGAATTCACTCATTGAAAAAATCAATGAATAAATGGCTTTGAAGAGTAATTTTAAGGAGGATCTTAAGAAAGAAAAGTTCTTGTCCGTTCTTTTAGACTCTTATTACAAATCTAAATTACGAAACTACTCATTTGAACGAGTGGTCAATTTAAATGAGCAGCTTAAAGGCGTTGACGTCTTGTTTAAGCACCTTAAAAAAGAAACCACTTACTATATAGATGAAAAAGCACAACTAGATTATATAAATGATGATCTACCAACATTCGCCTTTGAGATTTCATACTTAAAAAATGGAAAAACTAAAGAAGGGTGGTTGTTCGATAAGAATAAAAAAACAGACTTTTATTCCTTAATCACGGCAATTTATTCTGATGAACCTGATTCTTATACATCTTGTAAAATAACTTTAGTAAATAGAAAAAAACTCATATCCTTTTTACAAACAAAAGGTGTTGATCAAATTTCTATTCTTCAACAATTAAAAAGTACGGAAGGTCGACATGGAAAGCATGGTATGAAAGAATTAGATGAGCTAAAAGAAGGTTATCTTTTTGTTTCAAAAGACAATAAGTCAGAACAGCCTATTAATCTAATTCTTCGGTTAGAGTTTTTAATAAAACACAAACTCGCGCGCAGATTAGCATAAAGTGTTCATTCTTTAATCATTTTTATGTGCGGAATACCGTCTTCTAAATATTCTTCTCCTCTTACTAAAAAACCTAAATCTTTATAGAACTTTTTTAGATAAACCTGGGCAGAGAGCTCTATTTTATCTGTATAAAATTTTTCTTTTATGGCCTTAATTGAAGTTAACATGATTTCTTTTCCAAAACCATATTTTCGTTCTTCTTTTTTTACTGCAACCCTACCAATACTAGCATTTTCAAAATAATCACTTGGCTTAAATATTCTTGTGTAAGCAATAATTTTATTGTTTTTTATTCCTAAAACATGTTGGGCTTTTTGGTCCTTATCATCTATGTCTTGATAAATACAGTCTTGTTCAACCACAAAAATTTCACTTCGTAATTGTAAAAGCTCGTAAAGTTGATATAGGTTTAATTCATCGAAAGACTTGACAAGTACTTTCATCTCTATTTTCAACTATTTACGAACAAGGTATTTTCTCTACTCTACGCTCATGACGACCTCCTTCAAATGTTGTTTCTAGAAAAGTATTTACCATTTCCAATGCTTGTGGTAGTGCTATAAAACGTGCAGGAAGACTAAGAATATTAGCATCGTTATGTTCTCTAGCCAACTTGGTAATTTCTTTTGACCAACAAAGAGCGCAGCGTATTGCCTGATGTTTGTTCGCTGTCATGTTTGCCCCATTTCCGCTTCCGCATACAACAATACCAAAATCGACATTGCCTTTTTCAACATCTTCAGCAACAGGGTGCACAAAATCTGGGTAATCTACACTATCCGTTCCATCCGTTCCATAATTGACGACCTCCATACCTCTAGATTTTAGCATTCCAACTATAGCAAGCTTATATTCCGTACCGGCGTGATCATTTCCTATGGCTATTTTCATAGTTTGTTTTTTAAGATGTTTAGGTCTAATACAAAGGTACAATACTTTTAAATTTGTATTGTTTATAAAGCTGTCTCTTACACATCTCCGAG
>CAYGUZ010000001.1:0-21195 GCA_964353215.1 uncultured Flavobacteriaceae bacterium | reverse complement strand
GGGATAGACCGTTTAGAAAAATGGGACGGCGCTTATTATTCTGAAAAGCTCAAGCAAAAACTTTTTAATCTTGATGATGAAAAGCTTAAACCTTATTTTAAGCTTGAAAATGTCATAGCTGGGGTATTTAAAGTGGCCGAAAAATTATTCGGACTAACTTTTAAAGAAGTCTTTAATGTAGACAAGTATCATGAAGATGTAAAGACCTTTGAGGTTTACGATGAAAATAACAACTTTATCTCCCTTTTCTACGCAGATTTTCATCCAAGACCGGGCAAACGTGGTGGCGCGTGGATGACTTCTTTTAAGTCACAGTTCAGAAAAAACGGAGAAGATAGCAGACCCCATATTTCAAATGTTTGCAACTTTACACCTTCAACTGCTACAAAGCCATCCTTATTGACTTTTAATGAAGTTACCACACTCTTTCACGAGTTTGGGCATGGATTACATGGTATGCTTGCAAATACCACCTATCCAAGTCTTTCGGGAACATCGGTTTATTGGGATTTTGTAGAACTACCCAGCCAGGTATTAGAAAATTGGTGCTATGAAAAAGAAACACTGAAACTCTTTGCCACACACTATGAAACAGGTGAGTTAATACCAATGGAATTGGTTGAAAAAATTAAAGCATCCGCTACTTTTCAAGAAGGTATGGCAACGCTACGCCAAATAAGTTTTGGAAAGTTGGATATGGCGTGGCATGCAAAAAATCCTTCTAAAATAAAAGATGTAAAAGTCTTTGAGAACAAAGCTTTCGAAGGCACCCAGTTATACCCCGATACACCGGAAACATGCATGAGCACGGCATTTGCACATATTTTTCAAGGCGGATATTCCTCCGGCTATTATAGTTACAAATGGGCAGAAGTTTTAGATGCCGATGCCTTCGCCTACTTCAAAGAGCATGGTATCTTTAATAAGGCGATCGCTACAAAGTTTAAAGAACATGTACTCTCAAAAGGCGGCACTGAAAACCCGATGACCCTATACAAACGTTTCAGGGGTTCTGAACCTAAGATTGAAGCTTTGTTAGAAAGGGCAGGCCTAGTAAGTGTTTAAAACTTATATTGTTAACACTTACCTAAAATTTAAGACTGTGAACATTCTGTGATTTCTTTACAGGTCATTTGTTTTAAAATGACTGTTTAATCAATTACATTTGAATCTCCAATGAAAAATATGCCAGCACACGAACTTCATCCGGAAACTTGGGTAGACCAATACGCTGATTATCTTTTTAATTATGCCGTATCTAGGGTCAGCGACTCCGAAATTGCAAAAGACTTGGTACAAGAAACTTTTTTCGCGGGGTTAAAATCTGCTAAAAACTACAAAGGCGATGCTGCGGAGCGCACATGGCTGATTGCCATTCTTAAAAGAAAAGTAATCGACCACTATAGAAAGATAAACTCTAAAAAGGGCAAAGCGGAAGTTCGCATGAACTATAATAGCTCAAGTGAAGAAAGTGAAGGCGATTGGTTGGAAGAGCGCGTGGCCGACCCTTTTAGCAAAGGCGGAGATGATACAATTGAAAATGAAGAACTAGGTCTGGCCATACAAGATTGTCTCTCAAAATTGCCTAAAAAACAATCTTTAGTATTTACCATGAAAACGATCCAAGGTATAAGTACGGAAGATATTTGTAATGAATTAGGAATAAATGCGTCAAACCTCTGGGTAATGATCCATAGGGCGCGAATCGCCCTTATGGGGTGTATGAATCAAAATTGGTTTTAAAACATGAAGATATCTTGCGATAAAGCAGCAGAAATTTGTACTAAAAGTCAATATGCCGAAGCTTCTTGGTGGCAAATTTTAAAGCTAAAATTTCACATATCGTATTGCAAAAGCTGCGCTAAGTTCTCTGCTAAAAACGCTCAGTTTACATCTTTGTGTGAGTCGGCGAAACTCGATGCCTTAAAAGAAAAGGATAAGGAATCTATGAAAGAGGCTTTAAAGAAGCAAATGTAGTTACGCCTGATCTATCACCTTAAAGAAAATCGAATTGCTCTTACCCTCTATAGCAAGAGCTACTTTTATCAAAAAAGGAGTTCTCACTTTAAAAAACACTATTTTAAGATGATTTAAAAAACTTTAGTTGGTACCGATCAACTCAAAGTAACGCAGTTCATACTTCTGCTCATATAACTCGCCCACTTTAAAATCTGAATTAAACATAGTCTCGTATACCGCTCTGGTTACGATTTCTCCGTTATCTGGCCCTATTTTTTCTCATATCAGCATTTTAATTTTATCTTCGGGAAGCCCCTTTTTAACAAAGCTACTGTTAAAGTCATGGGTTTTTATTTTTTCGTAGAATTTCTTGGCACATCTAAAAAGAAGTTGATTTACATGTGAGCATCCCCCAATCTTTAGGTCAGGTTTTATGCTAAATTAAGTTTGGGTTATTAATCATTATGCTGCTTTTTGTTGTTCTATCAAATACCTTTTAAAAGGTATTTGATTGTCGATTCACTGATGTCTTCTTCTGTGATTGTAATAGTCAAAATATTGTTTCAATTGATTGTATAGATCGATACCTGATTCAGGTGGATTCATCTTCACTATTAAAACGAATATAGCGTCCATCAGCTTTTCCCGTTTCGAGATTGTACTGATAATCTTCTAAATATGGGTAACTTATATTGCCCTCTTCATCTGCATAAAATGAAATTTTGCGTAAATCTTTTAGGTCTTGATATTGCAGATAAAGAATTGCATTAAGTTTACCGTCTTCTTCATAAAAGTGCTTTGAGGTTAGCTTAAGGGGCGATAAGTCTTCTACCAAGTTTTGGGTTCTCAAGAGCGTATCCATACCTGCTTTTGCAATAGCACTGTATTGCTCTAAACTATATAGGTCATATTGATATAACCTAATCTGTTTTGACTTGGTATCTATCTCTATTCTCGCCGATTTTGCCCCTATAGGTATATCTTCGGTAGACAAAAAAGATACTAGGGCAAATACCAATATTTTTATTTGTTCCATCAAAAGAATTGTTGCTCAATTCACAAGTACTTTCTAGCCTTTAAAAATTTGACCATTTTAGGATGGATTTCATACCGCGGTAATTTACGGATGGGCTTTGTTTTCGCTCCATTTTTGACTAAAAAGGAGACCATTTCAACATTATTTTGCATCACTGCCGCACACAAGGGTGTTCTGTCAAAATTCATGGATAAACCTGATTTTATTTCAATATTCGCTCCTTTATCCAAAAGAAATTGCGTCAACTCTATATTTTCTGTTTCAACTGCGGTCTGCAAAATACTTTTTCCATTACCGTCAACACGGTCAATCTCGGCACCAAAATCAATCAGGTAGCCCATCATGGCAATATTCTCGTTCTCACAGGCGGCCATTAAAGGCAGTACACCCATTAAACTTTTAGTATCTGAAAAATTAATGTCGGCCCCGTAATGCAACAAACAATCAATGAGTTCTTTATTCGCCCGTTTAACTGCTATAGTTAGTGGAGAACCCCAAATAGTGAAAAAGTTGGGAGAACCACTTTTTTGTAATAACGCTTCAACAGTTTTAATATCGCTTTCATAACAGGCCTGGCACATTTCTTCCCTGAGCGATTCTAAGTCTTCTAAAGTATAACCAACTTTCTCTTTGGATAGCTCTGCGTATTGAGTTGCTTTAGCATCTGTATCTTTTTTGGTAACCGGCCAAAAAATCGAAATATCTTTATTATGTTGATTAGACTCTAGGTATGCCAAACTTCTTTCAAAATACTTTTGCACCGATTTATCTAGATAATCTTTATAATCTTCTACATCTTCATTTTTTTTAAGGGATAACGAGGCCATGGCATAAGCACTTATCTGTTCGGGCAGGTACCCTTGGCTCTGAATTCGCCAACCAAAACCGCCACCTTGCCCCGATTGAAATTGAAACTTGGCATTGGCAATAAAAATTCCGAAACCGAAAGCGATTGCGGTAAGGTCCGTCAGGTATTCGTCATTTTCAAGTATACGATGCTCCCCTAGTAATTTTTCATGTGCCAATTCATGACTGATGGTAGCGATGAGATCTTCAAGATTTTTTAATTGTCCCTTTTCAATTCTAATAATAGCCTTTCCTCCTTTTTTTTGAAAGGTACCAGCAGCCTTAGAAGACCTGCCCATACTATCCGCCGATGTACTTAAAAGGGTGCCATCATCCAAATAACGATTTTCTTCCGAATAAAATTCGAGTAAAACTTTTTCTCTAGAAATATTCATTATATCTAGACAACGCTCAAAAACCAATTGGGCATCTGCTTCAGAGCCATTAAAATCAAGATTAAAGAAGTCTTTGGTCGGAGTTACAGTAGAAATTTTAAGCAAAGAGGCTCTCCCCAGACTTTCTTTTAAAAAAGTAAGGGATTCTTCTACCCAAAGCTGGTCTTCAAGTGTAATCGGTAATTCGGGTTTTCTTTTCCAGAACATTTAATCACTGATTTTAAAAACGATATATCCCCTACTACTTTTTAAATCTTTTAATACCTTTCGACCCTTCTAAATTCAAAAATGTATCGGTTCACAACCTATTCGACAAAATTGAATAGGATACCCCTTTTAAGGCAACTCGATAAAATATTTTTCTTCTAAAGCCTCTTGTTGCCAAAAACCTTTTTCAAAAACCCAGTAAGGTCGGTCTTGGTATAGTGAACGATACTCTCCCCAGGAGTATTGAAACGCATATTCTCTTTGATTTTCTTCAATAAAAACATGCCCAAAAAGATAGGCAGCCGTAGTTCCACTTACACTACCGGTATGCAATTCGACCTTATCAATCGTAATTGAAGTACCCACAGGAATTTCTGCCATAATTTCCAATCCAGAATTCATTCCGAAACCCGTGCCGTCTTCGAGATGATAATTGTAGTCTTCATAAACCGTAGGAGTTGGGTACTTGAGAATCTGTGTTTTTACCTTCGTCGTGATTTTTTGTTTAGTAATTTCCTCAAAAGGGGCTTCACTGGAGACATCTCTCTTTTTGGCCCTAAAAACCAAATAAAATGACGTAACCACAATGCCAACTATCAGAACAAAGGCAATACTACAACCAACTACAATTTTCTTCATTTCTATCTTAAGCCAGGCCCACCAATAGTGGATTTCACAAACTTGTCAAACTCTTTTCTAAAGCACTTTTCATCAATATTGTGCTTGTTTGCACTTGAATTCAAGGCCCTCTTGAGTGATTTGACCCTTCGAAACAATACTACGGCCAAAACAGACCAATCACAAAAAGCAACAATATACCGGCCTAAACCGCTTTTATGGTATTAAGTTGACCTATCGGAAATCTTTTGCCGGCAACAAATAGGTTATAGCCTATTATTACGGCACACATACCCAACATTATGTATCGTACATATTTATATTTTTCCACATAGGCCAAATATCCTTCAATCAACGGTTTCATTCGGCTATCAGGCACTTTACCAAGTAACTCTAAATTCGTATCGTTCGATTTTTTCATAATTTATGTTTAGTTCACCTGCAACTGCGTGGTTCCTTTTATGCGGGCATCACTGTTTTTATCCCAAATTTCTACATCCCAAGTTACCGGATTGCTCAGTCTTCCTTTGGTCATAATCAATGTACCACCGACACCTTCATCGATTTGAGATTTTGTGAGCAGGGTATTTTCAAAAGCATCGGTATTGTAGACTATTTGCATTCCTTTAGCATCGACAACCTTTATTGACAAGCCTAAGGCTACGAAACCCTCTACCTCTTTATAGCCGGTTAGTCCTTCAAACTGAAATTGTAGTTTATCGTTAAAAAAAACAATGCCTGTTGTATTTACAGCTCTACTATCCGTATTGAACAAATAAATTTCTTGCGCCGATAAACCAGATTCTTCAACGGTTATACTAGGATTCGGTTCGACCGAAAAATCCATTTCAGAACTTAAAACTCCTTCACCTTTACTATCTCTTATATTATATATGGCGGTATAACTTTTTCCGGAATGGATGGGCGTGGCCAGTATTAATTCTCCATACAAAGTCTTTAATTTTGTACTCAGTCCTTTTTTCGCATCATAGAGGTCATTAACGTTTAGAACCGTATCGCCGACTTCCGACGTAACGATCACATCCATTTGAGGATAAAACCTATCATCTTTAGTGGTAAAACCATTCATATTTTCAAAATTGGTGAAGATTTTTTGACCATACACAAATGTATTGTCCTTCAGTTGCTCTTCGTCCGTTGTTACATAAACCTCATCAGCAGACAACACTTCTGCTGATGAAGTGATGTGGTTGTTAAAATTCTGTGTTTTGGACTTATCTAATTTGCAACCCGCCAAAAACACACCTAATGTGAAAACTAGTACTTTAAAAAAATTCTTCTTCATGCTATTTATTTATTCCGAAAAGTAGCTTTTTGGCACTTTTTATTTTGCCCTTTCATCCCTAGAAACCTCCACTAGCAGTAATTTTAAAATGTTCAATTCTTTTTTAGGACTGTATACGATTTCGTAGTCAAAATCATAATCTGCTATTTTAGCACCCTTTAATACTAAAGTGAGATAGCCTTCGCTAAAACTCCATGAGCCCTTTTCTACGACAAAAACACCTACGGGGCAGTCATCCAATTCAGCGTCCGTGAGTAACTGTTTTAGGTTTCCGTCTTTCTCGAACCTAAAAATATACTGTCCCTTAAATCCATCAGCTTTTTCGAACAGCAGATCATCATTAGGAAAAAAGCCCGCTTTTACCCAATTTAATCTCCAACTACCCAACAAACTGGATGCATTGAATTTTTGAGCGTTCATTGCAATAGAAGTCAATACCAATAGGGTAAAAAGAAGGTTTCTTCTCATTTATCTTTCGTAATAAGAGACATACAAAACTGCCATTTTCAAATAATACGAACCGTCTTTTATACCATCTTGATTCGCATAGGTTTTGAACTTATTGTAAACCTCTTGATATTTTTCTTCTTCCGTATTATAAGTGTAAGCACCTGCCAACAGGTATTGGTTCGCTGCAACCATCCAATCTTCACCACCTTCTTCTAACTGCAAGCCTATTTCTAAATAGGGTTCGGAATACATGTATTTACCAAGCTGGTTATACAATAGGCCTAACATAATATTGGCTCGGCCGTGTTTCGCATATAAATCGATAGCCGCCTTGTAAGCCCTTTCAGCTTCTTCAGAAATTTTATGAGCACCTTTTGATAACGGATTCTCAGTGGCAGTCGACAACCCCGGTTGTAACGTGGTCGTAAGGCTCAGGCCATAATTGAAAAGTGAATTCGAGTCATCTAAATGCTTAAGGGCCAAATCATGGTTATCATGAAGGTTTGGCACTGCATTTATATTTATCTCAGATTTTGCCTTGGCAATGGCCAACCAGTCATCCAATTGCTTCATATCAACGGGTTTAAAATCGGTTTGGCCTAGTATAACTTTGGCAACTAGCATGAATATTACTATGCTTAATTTCTTCATAGTCTTACATTTGATCTAAAAGCTGTCGTTTTTTGGTTTGAAATTCTTCTTCCGAAATCAAGTCATCCTCAAAAAGTTCTTTTAATTCTTTTAATTTTGAACGAACATCTGTTTTTGTAGGTCCGGTTTGCCCTTGTTGTTGTCCCATTGTGCTGCCCATATTCATTCCTGCGAACATTCCCATAGTAGCACCAGCCGCTCCTTCATTTTTAGCTGCATCTCGCATCGCCTTTAATCTCTGAAGTTCCGCAAAATCTACCCCAGCAATATTAGCCGCTTTAACATCTGCTTGCACATTGCTTATTTCGCCAATTCGTTGGTTGGTTTCTTGATCAAAAGAGGTTCCCTCTATTCTAAAGTCCAATAACTTAAAACCTAGATCTTCAAAAATTTGAATCGATTTTGATTGTGCTTCTTTCGCAATCAACTCTATGTTAGAATCTATTTCTGCATATGAGAATTTTGCGTTTGCCAAGTAGTTGGATATCGGTTGGGTTATTCTGGAAAGAAAAACCTCTTGCAGCTCGTCAACAAAATAATCTAATTTACCGGCCAAAATATTTACGAAGAAGTTTTTAGGATCTGTAATTCTTATAGAATAATTACCAAAACCCCTTAGATTTACCGGAAAACCATAAACTGGGTCATTATAGGTTATCGGTATGCGCGTACCCCAGCGAATATTCAGCATATCGGAGCTACGGTAAAACCAAATTCCTGTTTTGTGCTCGCTTTCAAAAGCGTTCATAAACTTTTTAATTGTGGTCCAAAAAGGTTTGTTGCTCGTTTTTAAATCATGTATGCCTTCTTCTTCAAATACACCTTCGACCTTACCTTCATAAGTAAAAATACAGCCTTGGCCTGGTTGTAAAATTAGCTTTGATGCATTCTTCAACTCGTCTCCCCTATCAGTAAATTTGTAGAAAAGCTGAAAATTTCTTGGGTTCTCCCATTGGATTACCGAACGCATTTGATTTTTTAAATTCATACTTGTTAATTTAGAAGGATGGATTTCTTTTTCTTAAAAATCGATATCGTCCGCTAGATCCACGGCATCATTTTTATAATGTTCTTTCCAGTGTTTATCCCATTTATCGATTGCGCCAGAAACTTCTTTATAACGTTCCATATATTCAGGGCTGGTATGATGAAAATCAGAATTCGCATAGCTACTATAATGCATACTCAACTGGCTCCAATCATGAAGGTTTAAACCATACTCTTCTAATACTGTTACGCCATCAATACCATGTTCAGAGGCAACGGACTGGTGACTAAAAATCTTTTGGTAGGTATCAAAATCCGGTACTTTTTGTAAAAGACTATCTAGTGATGAACCTGCATCTTGAGACACCCCTGCAAACTTTCCAACTTTAGGATTGGTAAAAAAACCACTATAAACGGTAGCCATATTCATATCTTGGGCCATAATGTCTCCCAATTTACCAGCCCATTCGTCATTGGTCTTTTGCCATACCGGTAACTCCAAACCTAAAATTTCGCAGACTTCTTCTGCACTCATACCTTGGGCTATATTACCACACGCAGCTCCCCAATCTTCAAAAGTTACTCCATTAATTGCTTCCATATTTTAAATCTATATTGTTTGTATTTCTTTATAATTTTCAAATTCTTGTCGTTTTCTCACCATATCTTGCTCAAGTCTATCGGCTGCATCGGCATTAAGCTTTATCCGCTCTTTAAAAAAACTTTCCCAATAGGCAAAATAGGCATCTTCATAAGTTGACCAATAGGCATCTGGAGCTTTCCCTCTATATTCTTGAATCGCATTTACTGCTTTCTGCATTTTTTCAAAGCCTTCGTTCATTCTCATCGTTGCAATATTGTCTACGATACCCCAACCTATCTTAACGAATTTAGTTTCGGGTTCAATTGTGTTCACGGCATTGCAATAGGTGCAAGTAATGTATTGCGCCCTAAAAATATTCTTCTGAATCTCTATATCTGCATTACATTGAGAGCATTGCGCCTTCTTGTCGGCTATCTGAATTGCATGATCGTAAAATAATTGCGATAGTTCACCTTCCAATTTTCGCTGAAACTTTTCTAAGGCCTCAATAAGTTTATGCCTAAGATCATAAGCCTTATCACTTTCATCGTTTGCAAAATCTCCGACGGCCTCCATTGCAGGGCCGACTTTGGCATTCCAGGTTTCATCTATCTTTTCAATAAGATTATACATTTGTGCCTTCATACCGCCCCATGAGCGCATCACCGTTTGATATTCATAATCGGTTTCTACCAATTGCCCTTTGCAGGCTTCTTCGGCATATCTCAGTGAATCGTTAAAGCGTTCCTCTATTTTAGATAAGAATCCATCCCACCTTTTTATGAGTTCTTCTTGTGTTGCCATAATTAAGAATCGGCTTTGAAACTGGTTACATTTTCCATAAAGCTGGTTTTACAATAGTCGCATCGAACTAAATTTGTATTCTTAGGTCTAGGCGCCCCGCACATGGCACAGCTTTTGGAAGCAACACCTGTCTCTTTACGCTGACCCTTGTCATGTTGTTGACTTTTGGATTCTTCTGCGTTCTTAGTGATTTTTTTGAACGGGTTGGACATTTATACGGTTCTAATTGAAGTGCAAATTACATTGAGTAAAAACTTTACACATCCCTGTATTCGGGGTTTATACTAAATATACTACTGGGCAAATTATCAAACTC
Source organism: uncultured Flavobacteriaceae bacterium (assembly GCA_964353215.1). GTDB lineage: Bacteria > Bacteroidota > Bacteroidia > Flavobacteriales > Flavobacteriaceae > Croceitalea. Next base: position 11,037 of record CAYGUZ010000001.1, on the reverse strand, counting down.
TTTTTTTAATGGTACCGTAAAATCAAAAAAAGAGGTAACACTCCGCCAAGTGGTACTTCTTTAACAAACCTCATTGAAGAATTCAATGTTTCCTGCATTTGTTCAAATCAAAATACCTAAATAGCCATTTTATGGTGAAGAGTGAAGAACCTTAAATGAAACCGTTTTGGGTTTTAGTAAGTTCAAGCTAAAAATCAGAATAGTTTTTCTACAAAAAGTAATACGCCCAAATAAAGCAAAGGAATACCTTCTACCCAAAAAGAAGAAAAGTAGGCGGTTTGTTCTTTTGTTGTTTTTTTTAGCACGAACAAGAGTAATAGTGAAAGTAACAAGTCGATAAGTATAATTTTAATACTGACACTGTCCTTAAAAAGCAGTAGAACGGCATAGCATACGGTTAGTACATATCCTACAATTTTCGTTTTTTCTACGCCTATTCGTTGGGGCATGGTTTTTAATTCCGGCTTGTCAAATTTTAGGTCCCTTATCTCAAAAGGTAAGAGCAAAATTAAGACTAAAAGAAAACGCTGTAGCAATAAAATGCCTATATCCCAAGTAACTTTTATATTATTATCGACTAAAGGGAGCGCTACGGTACAGCCTAGCCAAACCAAAGCCACCAAAAAGGTCTTAATACCAGCGAAACTTCTAAGGTTTTTTGCTTTGGGCAATAAGGGAATGGCATATAGAACCGAAACTCCTAGCAGCGTCATAATAGCAAACAAAAGGTTATTACCCAATTGTAGAAAAAAATATGCCGAAAAAGCAAAAGAAAGAAAGCTAAACCCTTGGATCATTTTATGGTATGGGTTTGAAACAATCAGGTACTTTTCGGCCTCTACCCCATACTTTATAAAGTTGTAGCACACAATAGTACCAAAAAACAAAAAACTTGCCAACTGCCAATCTGTTGAAGTTTCAATGATTCGTAGAGTAGAAAAATATAATGTGACAACAGCCAAGGCTACGTGTATACTAGCATCTAAATAAAAGTTAAAAACTTGTCTTAAAAAGCGCATTAAACAAAATTAGACAAACTAACATTAAGGTTCATTTCCGGTTAAAAACTTTGCTTTCTTGAAGAATAGAAATAGCTATTTTGATAGAATTAATACCTAATTTTGTGAACTTTATTTGATAAAAGATGAAAACAGACACATTTGCTCTACGCCACATTGGTGTTCAAGAGAAAGATTTACAAAAAATGTTCGAAATCGTTGGAGTCAATGATTTAGACGAACTCATAAACGAGACCATTCCTGAGGATATTAGACTCAAAGAACAACTAAATCTTCCTGAGGCGGTAAGTGAGCATGAGTTTTTGAAGCTGCTCCAAAATTTATCAAATAAGAACAAGGTATTTAAATCATACATCGGCCTCGGTTACCATGAAAGTTTGACTCCTTCAGTGATTAAAAGAAACATTCTTGAAAACCCGGGATGGTATACAGCTTACACACCATACCAAGCTGAAATTGCACAAGGAAGACTGGAAGCTTTACTCAACTACCAAACAATGGTATGCGATCTTACCGGTATGGAACTTGCCAATGCCTCTTTATTGGACGAAAGTACGGCAGCCGCTGAAGCAATGACCATGCTTTTTGATGTTCGCACAAGACAACAGAAAAAAGAAGGTGTTTTGAAGTTCTTTGTTTCAGAGGAAATATTGCCACAAACGCTAAGTCTTTTGAAAACCCGTTCTACTCCGTTGGGCATTCAGCTCGTTATCGGAAATCATGAGGATTTTAACTTTGAAAAAGACTTTTATGGAGCTATTTTACAATACCCTGGCAAACACGGCCAAGTCTACGATTACAGTGACTTTGTAAAAAAAGCACAAGAAAATGAAATTAAAGTTGCTGTAGCAGCGGATATCTTGAGTTTGGTATTGTTGACACCACCAGGAGAATGGGGTGTCGATGTGGTTGTAGGTACTACACAGCGTTTTGGCATTCCACTAGGCTATGGCGGGCCCCATGCCGCATTTTTTGCCACGAAAGAGGCCTACAAACGAAATATTCCGGGTCGTATTATCGGAATGACCAAAGATACAGACGGCAACCCTGCCCTGAGAATGGCACTACAAACCCGCGAACAGCATATTAAAAGAGATAAGGCAACTTCGAATATTTGTACCGCTCAGGTTCTTCTTGCAGTAATGGCCGGAATGTACGCTGTCTATCATGGCCCAGAAGGATTAAAATACATCGCCAATAAGGTACATACAAACACTAAAAAAGTAGCTCAGAAACTTGTTGATTTAGGTTTTGAGCAATTAAACTCTAACTATTTTGATACTTTAGAGGTCAAAGTAGGCACAGTTCATTCACTACGTACTATTTCAGAATCAAAGGGAATAAACTTCAACTATATCGATGATGAAACAATTTCTATTTCATTGAACGAAGCGTTCTCCGATAATGACATTAAGCCATTAATTTCATGTTTTAGTGATTCACAACGCCTAGATGAAGACAATGACAATGAAACATATAAAAATGTTATTCCCGAAGGTTTAAAACGTACCTCGTCTTTTTTACAACAACCTGTCTTTAATTCCTATCACTCTGAAACGGAGTTGATGCGCTATATCAAAAAACTAGAACGCAAAGATTTGGCGTTGAACCATTCCATGATTTCGTTGGGTAGTTGTACCATGAAATTGAATGCAGCTTCAGAGATGTTGCCTTTAAGTTGGGCAAATTGGGGAAATATTCATCCGTTTGTACCATTAAACCAAGCTGAGGGTTATCAATTGGTGCTAAAAGAACTTGAAGAGCAGCTCAATGTAATTACAGGTTTTGCAGCCACTTCATTACAGCCGAATTCTGGTGCACAAGGAGAATATGCGGGATTAATGACCATTCGCGCTTATCATGAGTCGCGAGATGAAGCACATCGTAATATTTGCATTATACCCGCTTCAGCACACGGCACAAATCCGGCATCGGCCGTAATGGCAGGCATGAAGGTCGTCGTTACCAAAACTGACGAAAGAGGCAATATAGATGTGATCGATTTGGAAGAAAAGGTAATCGAGCACTCCAAAAACCTAGCGGCATTAATGGTTACATACCCTTCTACCCATGGTGTTTTTGAATCTTCTATTAAATACATTACCCAATTGATACATGACCATGGCGGTCAGGTTTATATGGATGGCGCGAATATGAACGCACAGGTTGGTTTGACTAATCCAGGAATGATCGGAGCAGATGTATGTCATTTGAATTTACATAAGACTTTTGCCATCCCCCATGGCGGAGGTGGTCCAGGGGTCGGGCCTATTTGCGTTGCCGAGCAATTAAAACCGTTTTTACCGTCAAATCCCTTAGTAACAACTGGCGGAGATAAAGCGATTACCGCCATATCAGGAGCTCCTTGGGGTAGTGCACTTGCCTGTCTCATTTCATATGGCTATATTAAGATGCTTGGTGCCGCAGGGGTTACCGACGCTACGAAAATTGCCATTCTTAATGCCAATTACATCAAAGAACGCTTAAACGGTAAGTTTGACGTGCTCTACACAGGCGAAAAAGGACGCGCTGCACACGAGATGATTATTGACTGCAGACCTTTTAAAGAAAATGGTATCGAGGTTACCGATATTGCCAAACGTTTAATGGATTATGGCTTTCATGCACCAACGGTTTCCTTTCCGGTTGCAGGTACAATTATGATAGAACCCACCGAAAGTGAAGGTTTGGCAGAATTAGACCGTTTTTGCGAAGCAATGCTATCTATTCGACAAGAAATTGATGAGGCAATACTGGAAAATCCGAACAATGTTTTAAAAAATGCGCCACATACCTTAGAAATGGTAACTTCAGATAATTGGGATTTTCCATATAGTCGTCAAAAAGCGGCATATCCGTTAGATTTTGTCAGTGAAAATAAGTTTTGGCCAACTGTTAGACGTACAGATGAAGCTTTTGGGGATCGTAATTTGATCTGTACTTGTACGCCAATAGAAGCGTACGCAGAAGTCTAGTCAAAGTACTGTTTTAAAGTATTTTAGCCCGTTCTATTGAAAAAAGAACGGGCTTTTTTCTTATCACTTTTTACCAAAACTTTTGTTGAGTATCGTATGAAATATTATGCATGCATAACAACTCCTGGTACTTTTTGACTACCTTGTGCAGTACACTAATATTAGCATACGCTTATACTAACCATATATGAAAATAGGAATAACGGGCACTGGTAGTTATCTACCGAAAATTGTCACTAAAAACGATGACTTTTTAAACCATCGGTTTTTAGGTCGCGATGGTAGTGAGTTTGAACATACAAATGCTACCATTATAGAAAAATTTCAAGCGATAACCGGTATTGCAGAAAGGCGTTATGCCAAACCGGAATTAAAGACCTCAGATCTTGGTTTTCTTGCCGCTGAAAAGGCAATTGAAGATGCCGGAATCGATAAAGAAGAACTTGATTATATTATTTTCGCCCATAACTTCGGTGATGTTACCCATGGCAAAATACAAGGTGACACCCTACCTTCATTAGCCACTCGTGTAAAACACTCATTAAAGATTAAAAATACCTCCTGCGTTGCCTATGACATGCTTTTTGGTTGCCCTGGCTGGATCGAAGGCGTCATACAGGCAAAAGCCTTTATAAGAAGTGGTATGGCAAAAAAATGTCTGGTCATTGGTGGTGAAACCCTGTCTCGGGTCATAGACCCACATGACCGGGACGGTATGATATACTCCGACGGCGCCGGAGCCTGTATTTTAGAAGGTCATAGTGGTTCAGGAGAAATTTTGACCCATGCATCGCAGACCCACGCAAACGGTGAAGCCTACTACCTTTATTTTGACCGCACTTATGATCAAGAGGGTTGTGCAGATACCCGGTACATAAAAATGGATGGTAGAAAAATATATGAATTTGCTTGCACACATGTACCTCAAGCAATGGCCGACTGTTTGAACAAGAGTGGCGTAAGTATCGATGAAGTGAAAAAGATATTTATTCACCAGGCCAATGAAAAAATGGACCAGGCCATAATAAAAAGGTTCTACCGCTTATATGGTAAAGAAACACCCGCAGAAGTGATGCCAATGATCATTCAAGAAATGGGCAATAATTCTGTCGCTACCGTACCTATTTTGTTCGATAGAATTCGTAAAGGTAAAGTAGAAAATCATGACGTAGAGAAAGGAGATGTCGTTATATTTGCAAGTGTTGGCGCTGGTATGAATATCAATGCCATTGTTTACAGATATTAAATGTACGAAGGCAAATACCCGCATAAGCGATACAGAATTACACTAGATTTCTTAAAAAAACACGTAAGCACAGATGAGTCTATCTTAGATTTGGGTGTTGAAAATCCGTTTTCAGAGATTATGAAAAAGGAGGGTTTTAAAGTGGAAAATACCCAAGGTGAAGATTTAGACCTTAGTTTTGATGAAGTAAGAAATTCAAATGCAAAAGTGGTCACCGCTTTTGAAATCTTCGAACATCTCGTTGCCCCCTTTAATGTGCTTAGAGAAATTAGAGCGGACAAGATAGTTGTAAGCATACCTATGCGATTATGGTTTTCATCTGCATATAGAAGCAAGACCGACCCATGGGACCGACATTACCATGAGTTTGAAGATTGGCAATTCGATTGGTTATTGGAAAAAGCTGGTTGGAAAGTTATTGATACGGCCAAATGGACAAATCCTACGAAAAAAATAGGTTTTCGTCCCTTACTCCGGTTTTTTACCAATAGGTATTATATTGTTTACGCAGAAAGAAGCTAGACTAGTCATTTCGAAATGAGCTATGCGATTGAGAAATCTATGTAAATAGGTTTAGATTTCTCACGTTTGTTCGAAATGACTCAAGTGTTTTTTTGGGATTTGTAGTTTCTTTTGTCATTCCTGCGGAAGCAGAAATCTATTTGTAACTTTGAATTCCGCTTTAAACACGGAATAACAGAACATGAAGATTTCTATTATCATCCCTGCCCATAACGAAGCGAAATTTCTAGAAACCTGTTTAACTTCCTTTGTTGAGCAGACCGAAAAACCCAATGAACTTATACTGGTAGATGACAACTCATCAGATACCACATTTGAAATAGCGTCATTATTTGCTCAAAAACATTCATGGATCAAAGTTTTACGGCGAAGTAGTAGCAATAGCCATATTCCCGGTAAAAAGGTGATAGATGCGTTCTATTTCGGATTTCAGCATGTTTCTGAATATGATTTAATAGGAAAATTTGATGCCGATATTCTATTGCCGAAAAATTACTTTGAACTGATGAAGCATCATTTTCAGAGCAACTGGAAGCTTGGTATGTGCGCCGGGCTTTTGCATATTGAAAAGAATGGTAAATGGGTTTATGAGAATATTGCCGACAAGCATCACATCCGCGGCCCCATAAAACTGTACCATAAAGCTTGTTTCAACAAAATAGGTGGTTTACGACCGGCAACGGGCTGGGATACCGTAGATGTTTTATTGGCAAAATATCACGATTTTGAGACATTTACAGATGACTCTTTAGTGGTAAAACATTTGCGCCCAACTGGTCATGGCTACAGCGTTAAAAATTACAAAGCGAAGGGCGAAGCGCTGTATAAAATGCGTTATGGTATTGTTCTGGCTAAAATAGCACTATTAAAAATGGCACTTCAAGCAAGGAGTCCAAAACTATATCTTCAAGGTATTTCGAGCTTTTTAGGAGCTTGGCTGAAAGGCAAAAAGCCATTTGTAACCAAAGCTGAAGGTAAATTTATTCGAACATTAAGATGGAAAGGGATTTTAGCTAAGCTTTCTTAACTCAGAAAATCCACTTTATTCAGAAAAATTCAATTTTATTCCAATACCTCAACAATAGGCTTTCCGGTAGTTCCATTTGGGAAAGCAATTCCTAACATAACCGCTACGGTTGGCGCAATATCAGGTATTTCCGTTCTATTTACCGTACTTCCCTTTTTTATTCCATTACCATAAAACAATAAGGGTACATGGGTGTCATAAATCATAGGAGACCCATGTGTAGAACCCATTCTGGGATAGGATATATGAGCTGGTTTAGGCACAAATAGGATATCTCCAGAACGCTTTTGGTGCCAACCATTCTGTAAAATATACGGAATACCTTTGGTATATTCATTTTGCCACATCTGGTAACCTGTGTAGGTTTTATCCATATCGTCATAACTCAATAATTCTTGAGCGATTTCTTCCTGTACATCGTCCAAATCCATATCTAGATTTGCAACTACCTTTGTATCTAGAAAAACTTGGTTGTTACTTATGTTCTTAATCAAATCCGTTGTGCCATACGTGTAGGTCAAAAACTCGTTTAATTTGGTTTTGGTTTCTTTCCAATCTAAATAACCTGCAGGTATTTTTTGGTCGCTCAAATAAGCAGGAACATTTATAGCTCCATGATCTGCCGTTAAAAACACGGTATATTTTCCGGCTCCTACTTTAGTGTCCAAAGCATTTAGAAGTCTTTCCAAATCTAAATCCAACCTTAAATACGCATCTTGAACCTCCTTGGAATTTACCCCAAATTTATGACCGATATAATCTGTACTAGAATAACTGATCGCTAAAAAATCTGTTATGGCATCTGTTCCCAAACTTTCTTTTTCCAAAGCTTCGAGAGCAAAATCCGTTGTGAGGCTATTCCCCCAAGGGGTATACTTAATAATTTCAAAATCTTTGGTCTTGTTCAACAGATTAGGAGTGCTATGTGGAAAAGTCGGAGTAGTTTCTGTTTCGAACAAACCTTCATAATTATTGTTGTCAACGCCACTTTCTTCATAAAGACCAATGTTTTTCAAAGTTGTCCATGCTTTTTTGTAGCTCTGTATTATGCCTGATGTATTAAAATCATCCACCCACTTTGGCAAGGTATTCATGTAATACGAACTGGTAATCCACTTACCCACATCATCCCCTTCAAACCAATAGGCTGCATTCGCCGTATGCCCACCGGGAAGCACAGCACCTCGGTCTTTTAAGGCAATTGCAATGGTTTTGCCGCGCATTTGGGTATGTAATCGCAATTGATCTGTAATTGTAGTAGTAAGCATGCGATGAGGCGACATTTTACCGGCATCAGAAGTAGTTCCAACAGAATTATAACTATCGTCCGATGCACAATATACGCTAGCATCTTTTTCTTTATCATACCAATTATTACCAATAATACCATGTGAACTCGGGCTAGCGCCCGTATATACCGATGTATGCCCTGGACCCGTGCTTGTCGGGGCATAGTTAAAATGATGATTTTTAGCATTGAACCCTTGTTCTGCCAAACGCTTGAATCCTCCAGATCCGTAATGACTCCAAAATCGCGTTAAATAATCATAACGCATCTGGTCGACTATAATACCCACAACAAGTTTAGGTGCGTTTGCCGTTTCAACTAGATTGTTCCTTTTGTTTTTTTGTTTTCGCTGTGCGCCAACCTGTGAACAGCAAATTAAAAGTAAAAGCGTAATTATATGGATGTATTTTTTCATTGAAACAATGTATATGGCTTGCAAAGCTATTGAATTCTTATCTTCAATGAATTAAATCGAGGTTAAATACCATTCAATATTACTATTTTTACGTTTCTTAGAAGATAACAGTTCATGAACTACGTAGCTGCCATTGGCAAGTATTTTATTATGGTGGGTGAGGTATTTAAAAAACCTACCAAATGGCGCATCATGAGGTCCTTGATTTTAAAAGAGATCGATGAACTGATTTATGGCTCTATGGGTATTATCATATTCATTTCCTTCTTTATAGGTGGTGTTGTTACCATACAAACGGCGTTGAATTTGAACAGTCCCTTAATTCCAAAAAGTCTTATCGGCTTTGCCACCAGACAGTCTGTAATCTTAGAATTCGCACCGACGTTCTGTTCAATTATCATGGCCGGTAAAGTAGGCTCTTACATCACTTCAAGCATTGGTACTATGCGCGTGACCGAGCAAATCGATGCACTAGAGGTAATGGGGGTCAACTCTCTAAATTATCTTGTATTCCCAAAAATAATTGCCATGCTTCTTTACCCTTTCGCTATCGCTATAGCCATGTACGTCGGTATTTTCGGAGGATGGATAGCCGGAGCCTTTGGGGGCTACGCTCCCAGTGGCGAGTTCATTAAAGGGCTTCAATTAGATTTTATTCCTTTTCATATTACATACTCCTTTATAAAAACACTGGTTTTTGCCTTTGTTATTGCGACCGTACCTTCTTTTCATGGTTTTTACATGAAAGGGGGTGCTTTAGAAGTCGGTAAGGCAAGTACAACGGCATTTGTTTGGACAAGTGTGGTCATTATCATTCTAAACTATATCATAACCCAATTACTACTCGGATGATTGAAGTTGAAAACTTACATAAATCGTTTGGTGATGCCCATATCTTAAAAGGCATCAGCACCACTTTTGAGCAGGGTAAAACTAATTTGGTTATTGGGCAAAGCGGGTCGGGCAAAACAGTTTTCCTCAAATCGTTGTTAGGCCTTTTTGAGCCAGAACAAGGAAAAATTTGCTATAACGGAGACTACTATTGGGATTTAACTTCTGCAGAGCAAAGGGACCTTCGTCAACAAATGGGGATGGTCTTTCAGGGTAGCGCATTGTTTGATTCTATGACGGTTGAGGAAAATGTAATGTTCCCTATGGACATGTTTACCAAACAAAGCAAAGGAGAAATGCAAGACCGTGTCGATTTTGTGCTTCAAAGGGTCAATTTAATTGATGCTCACCAAAAGTTTCCCGCAGAAATATCGGGAGGTATGCAAAAGAGGGTTGCCATAGCTAGGGCAATTGTAATGAATCCAAAATATCTGTTCTGTGACGAACCCAATTCAGGCCTTGACCCAAAAACCGCAATTTTAATAGACAACCTTATTCAAGAAATCACACAAGAGTATAATATCACCACTGTAATCAATACCCATGACATGAATTCGGTTATGGAAATTGGTGAAAAAATTATTTTTCTAAAAGATGGTTATAAAGAATGGGAAGGTACTAACAAAGAAATCTTTAAGACCGATAATGAGGCGGTGACCAACTTTGTATACTCTTCTGAATTGTTCAAAAAAGTGCGTCAAATGTATATTGAAGAACGGAACTAAAACTCAAGTTCAAAAAAATTATTTTACTTCGCTTACCTGAATTGTACTATCCTTTACCCTTATTTTCAGCCAATCAGTGATTCTTTTTATATCTGCTTTTCGCTGCTCCTCCGTTAAACCTTCTTTTAATTTCACTTCAAAAAAGGAAATGGTGTCCATTTTACTAAAGTCAGTTTGAACCCGATTCGAAAAACCGATTCCAACTAAAGATGTATAGTTCACCTTGGCTTCTGCCGTAATTTCTTTAAACGGAATATTTCTAGCTGCCAACTTTCCATAGCTTTCGACTTCTTCCTCTAAAAACCGAATACGTTCATCTTTGGTCAGCAGTTCTGCTTTCTTAGATTCGTACAATTCGTTAACATAATTAAAACGCTGTTCAGAATCGTCACGGCCTCCTTGTAACACTCTTAAGTCTGCATCAACCAAACGGTTGTATTTGCTCTTCTTGTTTCTCCAAGTACTTATAATATTCTCTGGAACCTCTTCAGTGCCTAAAATAGCAACCTCTAAATACGAGCCTAGTTCTTTGTCGTAGTGAATATCCGTTAAATCATCCTCATAGCGTCCATTACCTTTAAATTCATAGACCTCAACGGTATCGGCCAAAAATTCTTGGGCTTGTTTTCTGAATAGTGATTCTTGAAGCACATTATAAAAAGTAAATCCTGCCGGTATCATTACCGCTAATCCGATAATAGAGGCAATTCGAGCAATTAAACGTCTTCTTTTAGAATTTGCATAGCGTACCATAGGAAATCGTAAGTACTTAATAACCAAGAAAGTAGCTAATGCAATAAAAATGGTATTAATAGTAAATAAATACATGGCCCCTAAAGCATACAAAGGCTTGCCGATGGCCAATCCAAAACCTACAGTACATAATGGAGGCATTAAGGCAGTAGCAATTGCCACACCAAAAATAACAC